>NZ_CP180548.1:0-81728 GCF_047778065.1 Neptuniibacter sp. QD72_48
ATGAATAATAACAACGTTGATATTGTTATACCTTCAAGTAATTTGGGGTTGGAAGATGCGAATGCTGCAGGATCGGAAGGTGCAGCAGGAGTAAATGAATTCCTTCAAAATACTATCTACAAGGTATTTGATTTCGATAATGATCCTATTCCTAGAGCATTAGAAGAGCTTCTAGGAACATGGGTACGATTAATTAATGATGACGGTTATTTGGGTGAGTTAACTACCACCCTATTAATGGATATCTTAACTTACGGAAACTACATCGCCATTGTACTCTTTATGTTCACAATGCTGTGGGTTGGTTATACCGCTGTACTTAAAACAGCTGCTGAAGGTGAAGTGCTAGGGAAGCAGTGGTCTACTATATGGCTTCCATTGCGTACAGGTTTAGCGATGGGACTGATGTATCCTTGGACAATCGGTTATACCGCCAGCGGTATGGCGATTAAGGTCTCAGCGATACAAAAGATTATTGTGTATCTCGCCTTAGTGGGTAGCTCAGCAGCAGACCTTGCCTCTAATGCCATGATGGAGCGAGTTTCACTCGGTCAGGTAGGCAGTAATGCATTGCTGACGCGTCAGTTTGACTCTGTTCAGGATACAGAAACAGCGAAAGCTACCTGTGGTCTAGTAATGGGCTTTGAGAAGGGTACAGATCCATATTGGTTGGTTAAAAACAACCTGATTTGGAATGACTATGAATCTTTTAAATCCATTCGAGATCTGGAAGCGTCTTCTTCGTATAAGTCAGGTACTTATGACTACATTCACTTTGGTTCCAAAAAAGGTGTATGTGGTTATACCGAGATTCCTGAGAGCTACACAGTCGATCACTTAGCAATGGCTAAAGCGCCAGTTCGTCTTGAGTATCAACATACATCTCAAATTAAGAACGGTATTGGCAACAATCATCCTGAAGAAGGTGGTCTGTTCGAAAGTGTTTCTTCACTTCAATACTATAAAACTGTAAATGATCAGATTCGTGAGGATCTTGAGAAAACAGCACAATACTCTCTGCACCAAGCGGTTATGAACTCCGTCCGTACTGCAGATGATTATGTACGTCCAATTGTAGAAGCGAACTACAAACGAGACGGTTTAATTCTGAAGGCTTATGCAAACAGAGCAACAACTGATGTTGATGCATTGAAGTTGCCTAATGGTCAAACCTTTGGTGAAGCTATTCGTCATGCAGTTGCAATGCGTTATAAGCAGATTATTGATAACCGAGTTAACTTTGAAAGCAACTATCGCGGTATTTTGGATCGATACAATGTTGTTGAGATCAAAAAGCGTATGCTGACAAATGACGGTTGGGCATTAGCGGGTATGTACTATCCAGCAATGGCAATTGATCCAAATAACATGAATACGATTTTGTCTGACAACTTCACAGGTATGACGAAGTTTACTATGCCAAACCCTGAAGAGATGGGGTGTCGTAAACGTGATGATGGATACGCTAATAACGATTATGCATACAACAAGAAAACAGGTGGTGGCGACTCTACCATGTGTGAAGTACGAGATAACATCATTACCTTAACTGCAAAATTAACATCAGAGTTGATGACGCAGGGTGCGAAGCAGGGTCAGGACGTAATGGCTAATGCTGAGCTATGTAATACACCTGAGTGTGCTGAGCAATTAGCGAAGCAGGGTGCTGATCAGATGTTGAAGTCTATGTTCACAGGTTTGGGTGTGAGCGATTCACCAACGCGTATGACGCATGGTTCTGTAGACTATGTTGAAGGCATCGCAGGCGTTGATTACATTGGCGACGTTGCTGATTCCAGAACACTTACAATGCAAACAAAAGCTGTGAGTGATGGCTTGTTCACTAAGGGTATGATCTTTAAAGCGGTCAGTGCGACCTTTAAAGTACTTGCCGCTGGTATTGAAAGCCTTGGCCCATTTGGTGCCGCAGCATCAGCAGCAGTAGTTATTTTGGCTGAATTGTTATCCGATATTGGATCAATGATGATCTACGGTTCAATTAGCTTGGATATGCTTACCTTCTCACCTGTATTGGTGTGGATGCTACTTGTAGCAGGTTGGTTGATTACTGTAGTGGAAGGTGTCGCAGCAGGCCCACTGGCTGTTGTGCAAATGGCATCTCCAGAAGGCGAGGGTATCTCAGGTACTCGCTTTGAGAGAGTATGGTCATTAATGGCAGCGCTTCTTCTTAAGCCGGTACTATGTGTGGTTGGTTTAGGTGCGATGCTATTGTTTGATCACTTAGGTAAAGTGTGGACTTCACTTTATATCTTCGGCATGGCAGAAGCAGCAGGCTTTAACTCCTACTGGATGGAAGGCATGATAACAGTATTCTTCATCGTATCCTCAGCGTTCATGTTGAAGAAGATCTACGAAATTCCACCTCAGATTCCGAATAACATTCTGGAATGGTTCAGTGGTGGTGTTGCTCGTCCATTTGGTGCAATGGAAGCTAATAACGTGACAGATAGCGCTGGTAGCAAAGCTGAATCTCTTGCTCAACAGGCAGGTGGTGCAGCAGGATCTGCGCATGCAGCAGGTGCTAAACAGTTCGATCAAGCACGTGAAAATCAGCTGAAAAAGAAACAGGGTGAACTTGAAGACGGTGGTCGATAAGTAAAACCTTGAACTGGAAAGAGGCTCATATGAGCCTCTTTTTATTTGTCTAAATTTTATCCTCACTTCAATCACACAAAACATGTAGGTTGATTATCCTTCGTTAACCTTAGAGATCTCTATGTTAATTAAAGTAATAAACAACATTGCACATCACCCCCCCTCAGGTGAAACCCAATATGTTATTACTGACACAAATAAAGAAAGAATATACATAGAGAAAAAGAAGATAGGGGTGTAGATATATTAAATCAGATAAGGCCTATAAACAGGCTTTATTATAGGTTTAAAGGTAATGGTATCTATTGTCCAATAGATGTTTATATTTCAATAAATAACAGACAAAAAAAGAGGGCTAATAGCCCTCAAAGATATAGAAGTGAAATGTAAACTGTTAACCGAAGTATTTGATCAATTCAAATGCAAGACATACACCGCCAATACCAATGGCTGGTAATACAAACTGAGTAAATACGTTAGCTTTCGCACCGCCAGAACTAACTGGAACATGATTCTTCTGATAGTTATTCATCTTAATATCCTCCCTGATTAACCATTAATCAGTTTATCTGCGTTATCTTTGCTGATCAGGCGAAACTCTTCTTTAAAATAATCTCGCATGATATTCCATACTTTTAAATCTTGCTCATCAGATGAGGAGTTAGTAGTTGCCATGCTATGCAAGTGAACTCCTTTATTACCTGATGCAATTTCTTCATTGATAATCAATCGATTTGTTAATTCATCAATGCGTGTACCTGTAATGCGGCGGAACTGAACCATCGCCACATATACTTCGGCTTTAACCTGTCCGAAGTACTCTCTCTTCTCTGCAGTGTCTGCATGACGAGAGTGCAGGTCATAAAAATTCATAATGTGAGTTGCTAACCAAACGATGCGTTGGTTCAGCAAACCTTCTTTCATTCTTAGTCGGCCATTGTAATCTTCGTTCTTCTCGAAGAAGGCGTTGATTTCAAGGCTCAGCGCAATCATCTCATTAAACTCTTTAACGTGTGATTGCTTCATCTGTTTTGCTGGCAATTCGCCTAAGTTTAAATCCGTGTTATGACGGATTGGCGTAAACAACCAGCGATCCTGCATAGCCTTTCCATATGGAGTATGGAAGTCAGCACGCTCAAGTAGTTGAGCTTCTAGGTTCTCATCGTAGTTGATGACAACCGCGCTATGCGGCTTGCTTGTTTCCATCTCTGCAGTGGCAACATTCGCACCGAGGGCGATGGCTCCTGCAATCATTGTAATCATTAATTTCTTCATTTCTATACCTATAAATTTGTTTTGTTAACTGGCTCTTTGGCCATTTGTTGCTACCTATCTTAACACCATCAATCATACTTGTCAAGGAATTTCTTAAAATCTTTTACAAATATAATTCTTAAAGTGTGCTATAATAGAAGATAACTCAACGACAACATCATAATACAAGGACGTATATATGTTTCAATTATCATTTGAATCTGTGCGTAAGCGTGTAGCGTATAAGTACAGTATAAACAGCTTTTCAAAAAACATAGGTGTTTTTGTTGTTAAATTAAACGACAACGAAATCACATTATCAAGATTACCTCTACGCTCGCGCATAGATGAAGACAAGTATGGATCAGTCTTCTTTGACTGGTACGCTCACTTCATATTAGATAGCGCCACACAAGAGGCACACCTTATTCAGTTATCCAGTTGGAAAATGGATATGACTCCTCGCTTTAATATAAGTGATGACATGGAAATTAATCATAAGTCCATGAACTTTCCATTAGAAAATGACCTGTATCGCTGGTACAGAGCCAATGATGGTCATTGCTGTTATCACTTAAAGATTAATGTAAAAGGGGATTTGGATCAGCTGATAAGCCAGTATGCGTTTGAGCAAATGCAGAGACTTCAATGTAAGAAAGAACGAAGTCCATTAGATAAACTTATTTCTAAAGTTTTGCTCTCTAATCTTTATAAAGAAAATAAAGAAAGAGCATTAGAGTTATTATCGGGCTTCACACTATTAGACTGCAAAACATGAAATATCATATTTCGATCTTGATTTTTCAACGTATTTTTTGCAATTACTCTGCGTGAAACAAAGTGTGGAACACATGATTATTTTATTTGTCAAAACCATTTGTAAAATCTATTATCCAATTTCTTGACAAAATTTCTTGACAAATATGAAATATTCTGTTAAAGTTTGCCAAGTAAATAACCAGAACCACGGACGGATTAAAGGATATTAATATGGCTGTCTCATTAGAAAAACGATACAAGACTTACGGCCCAACTCGCCAGTGCACACTGTGTGCTGCAGAGGTCGTGAATCTTGCCCGTATTTATGATGCTATAAAAGAATCCTTCGCTTTTGAATATAAAGATGAAAAGAGCGGAGAGATGAAAAAGGAATACTCCAGAGATCAGGATACTTGTGCTGAGCTAACGGAGTTTGAAGCACTTGCCTTCTTTATCTTAAAGCACGGCGTTCCTCTATTAACAGGGAACGAGGAAGTGCTAACCAAGAACATCAGACGACGCAAAATCCATGAGATTGAACCTTATCTGGAAGCGGCAAAAATGACCCACTTGTTAACAAAGGATGTTAAGCGTGGGAATTACCGTGTTCAGATGTACGGCTTACTTCAGAGCAATAAAGCGGAGCGTGATGCATTACTGCTTCATGCTGAACGCATTGCTGCTGAAGATAAGAAAACCGGCAAGGAGATTGCGACCTTTAATTATCAACACCAAGCCAAGAATGAGATCTATCAGTACCTCGAAGCAGGCACTGCCAAGATCAAAGCTGGATTGGAGAAAGATACAGAGCGTCTGGAAGTGTTCTGCCAACCCACTCAGAAAAAGTTGATTGAAGTGGGTACTGAAGAATACGACAAGCGTGTTCAACAGCTGATCTTTAAGAAGCTCGAACGCTACATTCTACGTCATCACACAGACAAGCTGTTGGAGATCGTAGAACATGAGTTCGGTAAACCAAAACTATTAGGAGCCTAAAAGGACTTAGGAGATATCAATGACAAAGGATGTAGATTTAGAAGCAATCATGAATGAGGCATCACCTGATGCTGTACGCGTACAGTTCGGTGGCGACCTGTCCCACTTCTTTGGTTGTTATGGGAAGATTTTAAATGAAGAAGTAGCGGTTAATTTCACCGACTCTAAAGGTAAGCCGAAAGAGTTGAAAGACAGTGAAGTAGTTAGCTATTTCGTTAACAAGTTTTTTAAGCAAGGCATGCGCCTACCGCTGTGTAATGGCGAATGGTTTGATTGCGAATATAAGTTGGCTTCCATTAATCGTGAAGCGTTTCTGTTAGCTGAACAGGATGCCTTACAACAGATTAAAAAATCGAGTACTGAAGCTCAGGTTGAAGAACTGGAAGCGGAAGTTGACCAGAAAGACAGTGTAGATAAAGATACTGAAACAGAGAGTGAATCCGATGCCCCTGAACAAGGTGAATTAAAGGAAGAAACCTCTGTAGAAACAAAACCTTCTGAGCCAAAGGTTGATGAGAAACCTGAGGAAAAAGAAGGTAAGGTAGTACCGTCTTCAGAAAAACAAAAACAAGCTGAAGGCTCTAAAGCTTTAAAAGAAAAACATAAGAGACACGATCAAGCACACCGTAAAAGCTCGATGGCCAAACGTTTTGGTCAATCAGGTAAAGGCGGTAAGCGATGAGAAGTGCGAAGGCTTTAGAAAAGCAAAGCCCTCTGGCGGGAGGGCTTCATAAAAACTCAACTAACAATAACCCCGAACAAGGATCATCGTTATGCAGATTATAGTGAACGGAAGCACTGTAATTCAAGCAATTCCCGACAAAATTGTTGAATTACTTGCAGAAACAGACCCGAAAAAGCGAGACAAGCTTCTCGCAGCCCTGAAAAAGGACTGTGAAAGTGTTGCTCTGAATTTCTCTGAGCTTGGTGTAGAAATTGATCGCCATGTGAAGACGCTAGAGGTGTCAGTCAATCAAAATGCTCAACTCACCGAGCAGAACACTCAACTGACCGAGTTAACCAACACCTTAGATACCAAAATGACAGAAATGGCTGAGGCCATTGCTACGCATAACGGTACGTTGGAAAGACTACCTCAATCATTAATTAGCGCAGCTCAGGAAAGAGAGGATCATCATATGGAAGCGCGTACAGCAGAATTTAATCAGATTATTAATCTGATCGAAGGGTTAGATGCCTCTGCCCAAATTGAAGCACTGCAAGGCACTATGGACAGTGTTAAATCCACCGTGGAAGAGATTAAGAAGAAAGGTGCAACAAAAGCACAGTTCGATTCCCTTAAGCGTAAGCTGACCACTTATGGTGAAAACCTCAAAACCACCATTGAGCAAGGTGTCAGCGCTCAACAGGTTGAAGAGCTGAAATCTCAATTAGATGAGATGGAACAGAAACTCTTCGGTGAAGCTAAAGAAGGTCAGGATGAATCACTGGCACTACAGATTAAACAGATCCGTGAAGATCTGGATAAACAGTCTAAGCGCCTGAAGAATATCCCTAAGTCGGTCTATAGCCGATTTAAAATGAATCAGTTTGGCTTTAATGATTCGGTCTTTGCAGATGGTAAAGGCGGTAAAGAATCCATTGTGGAACGTCTGATCACACAGATGGATGCACGCCTGAAGAAAAACTATCAGAACTTTAAGCAGGAAACGATCTACCAGATCAGTGATGTGGTGATCGAGGCCCTTGGCCCTGTGGCCGTTCTGGTTGATGAAGTGGTGGAAGCCACTAATACCATCAATGGTATGAATGAGATGTTTAACGGTTTAAACAACACCGTTGAAGACATCGTGGATACCGCCACCAATAAAGTGAATACACTGGCTCAAGTGATTGATGACAGTGAAATTGAAAACGTTAAGGATGTGCTCACTGAGATGGAAGCTAAAGGTGGCTACCTGAAAGCGATCAGTGAAGCGGCGAGCGAAAACCAGAAAGAGTTGAATAAGAATCTCCTCGATCTGAGCGCTGTCATGGTGAAGATTAAGAATCAAAACCGTGAATACCTAAAACAGAGTACCGATGGTTTACCTGATTTAGTTCAAAATGCAGCATTAGATATGCTGAATGCTCAGACTAAAAAATCAGAAGAGATGCTGGATAAGTCTGTACTTAAAACTATTGAAAGTACCCGTAAGGTAATGGAAAAGGGCGCTACGCAGGCGAACAGTGAGTTGTTAACAACGATGGGTAATTACAACTCAGAGTTAAGCACACTGGCAGAAACCTTCACCGATACCATTACCCGTTTAGGGGCAACAGGTACATCAGGTTCACCTGCAGCTGAATCGAGTGATCTTAAAGATGTGATTTTGAATTTAATGAAAGCATTGAATTCAACCACAGCTGAAATTTCTGCCATGCGTGATGACATGCGAGAACAGGATAAGAAGATTGAACAAGCCTTCGAATCCATTCAGAACATCGCTAACGCATTTGGCAACTAAGGGGCAAGGAATGCCCCTTTTATCTCTCACTCTTACTCAGTCTGTCATGGAGGACATTAACTGATGGCTACGTATATTTTTGACGAATACGTTCGCGCTGGTGATGAATACGATGATCACTGCGAACGATTAGAGGATATCTTAGAAGATCTTCTCGACCTCTCTATACCCATTCCCCCAGAGCTGGAAGGTAAGCTTACCGAAGCAGAGCTTGAGGAATACAAACCGTTAAGTGGTGAATCAGAAGACCTTCGATCCCACATTGGTCGTATCTACTCTAAGTCAGGTCAGGACATTGAGGCTGTTGAGGCCTTTGCTGCTGCCATTAAAGAAAAAATGGATTCTCAGCGTGAGCAGTTTGATCAACATTACGAACAACAAACCGCTGAAGATCTGGCAGAAGAGCGCCTAGAACAATACGAAGAAGATTATTTTGAAGAGCATGATGAGTACCCTGATCATGATCTTCCTGAGTACATCTTTACCCGCGATGCGATTGTGGAGAGAGCTGAGCAGGATGCGATTGATCATGCCAACGATCAGGTGGAGATTGAAAACTTTACGGGCGATAAAGGCAAAAGCGTTCTTCAGGTATTTGGCTTAGGTAACCTGCGAAAAGAGTTTGATGTTTTCTATAAGGAGCGCCAAGAAGAACAGAAACGCGGCTACCAAGCGGAAATCGATCAGATCCACAAAGGGGAGTTTGAGCGATACCGTAATGAGATCCGTGCTACAACTCAAAAGATTAAAGACACCGATTACGAAACCGAAGCGCTTTTAAAATATCCAGAGCAGATGCGTGAACGTGAGGTGATGGCGAAACGCCGCCAGAACCAGATCGACAGGCTCTATGAAAAGATTGAAGCACTCAACAAGGGTGATGACTATAAACACTCCACTGATGAAGAGATGGAGGAATACCGTCAGTCCCTTGATAAAAAAGCCGTAGGATTAAGGCGTGCTGAAACCATTCTGGGTAATAAAGTTAAAACCCAAGCCGCTGAGAAATTCTGGAAATCGAAAAAAGGTCAGAAGTTAAAATCGTCTATGCGTACCCGTGCCGCATGGTCTGCATTTCGGGCAAGACAGGCGATCAAACCTGACAACGATGTAAGGCCTACTCAGCGAGATTACGATGTCGCTTACGATGTATTGGCTGAAGTGGTGAAGAAAAGCTCCGACCCAAAGAACATTAAATTAAACGGTAAAACTAAAGAGATTGAGCTTAAATCGGACACCATGACCATTGCCAACATGCGTGCAGTGAAACTCACTTGCAATGCATTAGGGTTAAAAAAAATCCCTGTAAAGGCAGTGGTGGCGCAGAAGAAAGCCACCGATGCTCGACTGAAACGTGAACAGAAAGCGCTCGTTGATAAATCACCGACTTTACGTGAAACGTCCATTAAGAAAGTGAAGGAAGATCAGGCGGAACTTCTGAATATCGGACATGATTTACGTCAGCAGTTGGAAGATAAACGTGCGAAAGAACAGGCAGATCTCGAAGAGAAACGTCTGAAAGCACAAGCGGAAGATGCACAGGATCAAATGCTCTCCAGTGCGGAGCAAAAAGCATTAGAACAAGAGGCAGAAGCCGCTAAACGTAAGTTAGATGAGATCGAAAATCCTGAACAGGATGAAGAGGAAAAAGCCTCGAAACACGATCCCGATAAAAAAATAGATGATTAATCTGAGGGGGTAATACCCCCTCAAACTATTTATTATTCCTTGACAAATATAATAAAATGTGTTAAGGTATGTACGCTTTAAAAATAATAAAAAATGTTTTAAAAAAATAAACTCAACTAATAATAATCTGAACATAGGAGAACTACATGGAAGAAGCTCTACCTGTTGTGGATGGCCCCATTCAGGTTGACGATCCAGATCGATATTACGGTGATTTGAAAGCCCGTGATATTGCGAAGGATATGCCATATGTCAGGGATCGGTTTGTCGATCCTCAGACCACTGGCGCAACCACCGATCCGGGCGGCATCAGCTGCGCGGATTACACCGCACTGGCCCGTACTCTTCAGTACCCCAAAACACATATCTTCGGTATGGATATCGAAGGCTTCCACCGTCTGCCTAAATTTATGCAGTTCGGTGTGTTCTGGGAGTTTAAACAGAAAGAGGGCGGCGGTCTGACAGGTGAAACCACCGACCCACACGTATTTTATGATTTCTGCCGCACCCCTGACTTTAAAGAGGGTGAGCGCAAAAATGGTCAAAAAACCTATCGCCAAGTCCCTCAAGACCTTGAGGATGAACTGTCATTAGCAGAAGAGATCGAAGAACGTATCTTCTACATGACAGCGGAACCCGGCGATTGGGTGCCTAATCCTGACTTTGATGAAGTAAAAGATCCACGTGAATACATTGAAGTTATGGAGGGCGATGAACGCTTTGGTCAACACGTTGAAGCCCTCGTATTAGCGCATTTCTTTGAAGGCTATGACGGTATTGGTTTAGCCCTTTCATTGGAATCAACGATGAAAGATGCCAAAGCCAAAAAGGAGCTGCACGATCAGCGCGGTGTTGATCTGATTTTCGATCAGCTCGAAACCTACGCCTACGATCCAACAAAAAGTTATCAGGTTTCCCTTTCGTTTATGAAAGGTTTAAAAGCACTTGAGCCTTACCGTGAGTGCGACAGTGTTGAGATCCTGAAGCGTCAACTGCTGAAAGAGGTTTTCAGGCTCACAGGTATTACTGAGCTTGAGCGTAATCTGGTGCGTCAGATCTGGATTCAACCTGTTCACTCTAAGCAATTGATCAATGTGCGCAGTAAGGGTTTATATCGTGGCTCTAAGAAGATTGTGCGTAAGTACCAGTCTCGTTTTGTGGAGAAAGGACTGAAGGGCAGTGATAAAACACCGACTGGCCGTGATCGTAAACGCCCGAAGAAAGAATTACGTTTCGAATGGGAAGTGAAGCCGTTCGGTAAGAACATTCAGATCCAATGTAAGGTGTACAAAAAAGGTAATAAGAATAAAGGCATTAAACCGTTATATGCCCGTTTCACCTTTGCGGATTCCCTTGCGTACATCAAAGGTTCCATCAAAGACTTCTCTATTAAAGCTGACCCGAATACCGAGGAGAGCGGCTTAGAGAAGGGTGATACACCTTTAGTGAACACCGACCCTGTTAAATATATGACAGAGGTATGGAAGGACGAGGAAGGTAATCATTTCCCTGCGGATGAAATTGATCTGACCTTGCCTGATGATGACTTTATTAAAACCCGATTCTACAAGCTCTGGCGTGAAGAGATCTCCAATGCTGCCATCCAATACTGCTGCGACGATGTGCAGATTATGATGGAAAACGGCATCGGTAAAATGAACCGTGTGTTCAAAAAACTGATGTCAGGTACAGGGTTTGAACATCTGAATATCTATGACTTTATGACCGCGAATCAGGCAGGTTTAGCTGCAATGATTGCGATGTCAGGCGATGTGTTGCGTACTCATGAAGAGCCGAACATGGATCACCGCATTATTCATGATCCTAAAAACCAAGATTGGATTAATAAGAAATTAGAGAAACGCGGCGGTTGGGCGCGTAAGTCTGAAGATCGGGTTGAAATTATTAAGGCTAAATACTCTCAAACCCTGACGAAAGACGGTTCTGATCTGCTAGTTGATATTCCTTTGGTGCCAGCAGGTCAGCCTGCGATTGCGAAGTACGGCACATTCTGGATGAACGGACGTTATGCCGTGAAATGGGGCAATGTGTGTCGCGGTGGTATGAACCAGATCTTCACACCGTGCACCAAGGCGGGACACCGCATTGATGTGTTTGATGCCAATGCGATGTACATGTCCGTGATGGCATTAATTATGAAAGATGCCAACGGTAATGATAAAGCCAGATCGATGAATTACCGCTTTATCGACCCCCGTAAGATCCGCCCATTGAAGTGGGATCTGGTTGGCCGTAAAGCGATTCTAAAGCACTTAGAGCAGTTCTCTGGCATGTACCTTGTGGAGATGTCCCCACTCTTAAAAGAAGAGTTTAAGAAGTACCCTGTGTTCCCTGTATCCATTGCAGGTGATCACTTAGATGACCAGACTTTATTCCCAGACTGGGAAGATGGTTTGCGTATCTTCACAACAGGGGAAGAGCTGCGTTATGTATTGGAACAAAGCGAAATTAAAGATGATGATATTCGCTGTGTAGCGAAAGAATCTCTGTTCGCACCGTTCCTGAAATACTCACCGCTTGAGAACTTTGCCCGTAAAGCCTATGGCCTACGTAAGAAAGCCATTGCCCGTGGTGATCTGGTTGAAGATAAATGTCTAAAACAGATGATGACGGCAGCAGGTTTTGGCGTACTTCAGCAAGTTAATGGTGAAGATTTCCTACTGCGCTCTGATAACTCTGAGCCAATCAATGACTGTCTATTCCGTTTACGTGATATCACCCCAACTTATAAGCGTTGGAGCGATATTGATAAGTGGGCGCAAGAGCGTGAGCAGAAGATTGCCAAAGGCACATGGGTTGAGAAAGACCAGAAGAAATATAACCAAGATCGCATTAATGTAATTAAACGGTATTGCCGTTATTACTACCGTGAAGTGCGTACCTTCAATGAGTTTGATGGTACAGAGGTAGTCGTTGTAAACCTGCCGAATAAGCTGGCTCCACATACCATTCGTTGTTGGGGTGCGCAGATTACGGCGTATGCGCGTATCACATTGCATTCACACATTATGAAGGCAACGGATGCAGGTTATACCGTAGCGTATTGCGATACGGACTCCGTTCACCTGCAAGTACCCGTGCACCATAGCGTTGAGATGGTGATGGAGAATCTGCATAACCAAGGTTTCTGCTTAACACCGCTGCCAATCAAAGGTGAGCTGGCAACCGCAGTGTTCAATGAAGACAGAAACTTTATCCGTTATGTATTGAATGACCGATCTCATGAAAATGAACTGATTGAAAACCTGAAAGCACAGGGCTTTAGAATTACAGGTAAGGGTAAACGCCTGATCGATGAGGACAATCCGAAAATCGATAAGTTAACAGGTGAGATTAAAGAGGAATCTTTCCACTATGTTGTTGAGTCCAACATCCCTGAAGGCCACTACAAAACGGTAGAGCGCCTGAAACACTGTAATGTGTCCTGTAAGCCAGTCGGAAACTTGGGTGAGTGGGGTTATGAGGTTCCGTATGCAGACAATAAATTGCTGCCAAAAATGAACCATGCTGACCCTGAGAACCCAATCCGTCTGGATCAACATAAAGTGGGTGTGAAGTTCACAGGGGATGAGTACAACCGTGCGGTAATTCAACAGCCGCGTATGGTGTACTTGGCTCCAAAACACTATTACTACCTTGATCAGCACGGCAACGCGCTGAACGGGAAAGTAAAAGGTTTACCAAAATCCTTTATTAAAATGAGGATGGGCCTGAATTACTTCAACGTACAGGTATCCCGCTTGGGGGATCGCCGTGGTCTACGTCAGGACATTCAGGTGAGATCGGATCTGGAGCGTAATATTCGTCTGTCGGGTAATCGTCAGAAACGTGATTATTACAGTCCGTTTGATTCCGATGCGCTGGTATTGAGACAGCCTGAAAAAGTACGTGCAGGCCTAGTCCCACACCGTAAGCGTAAAAAGAAAGTTGAAGTACAGGATATGGATGAGCAGGAAGCAAAGAATGCAATGGCTGTGAATCCATCCGAAGAAGACTCCATGTTCAAAGAGCGTACACGTTTGAAGCGCGTTGAAGAAATGGATGTGATTGAGTTGCATGAATACCAACAATCAGGTGAGAGACCTGTTGCGCGAGCGTCATGGAATGACTATGCCGCAGAGTTGGTTGACTGGAACTTACGTGGTCGTAATCACGGCCTATTGCAAGCACTGGAAGAGTATACCCAGTGTGATATTGGTGGTGAGCAATTCCGCTTACTCCATGAACGTATCGATGAACTCTATGAAACCGTACAAGCGATGTCGCCTGATGAGAAGACACGTGGTTTCCCGTACATCTTAGAGGAAATCGAAAACTTTGAAGAAATTAGCCTAGAAGAACAAGGAGGTTTGTATGACGAAATCGAACTCGGTGAAGAACGCTAAAAATGAATTAACACCGTATGAGCGGTTTAAATGTGTGGTGCCTGCCGTGTACCACTCACCTTTTGTTGAAAAATGTGAGATTGAAGATATTACGGGCAGGGGAGATGTAGGTCTTATTTGGGCATACCCTTTCCCTGTAGAATATATCTTAGTCTGCAATTTAGATGAAAAAGGGGTTAGTTTTTATAAAAAGAAAGGTTATAAAAACCCTAAATATGAGATTCAGGTTTATTCAATTGATCCTGAGAAACTGAATCCAAACAATCCGAAACAAGCAGGTAATCGTAAGGAATCACGTGTCGGCCTATACCGTGAGTTGTTATCCGAGCAAATGGTAGAGCTATTAGATAACAATCCTAAGATTGCAGTTTGTTATCTGTATCCGGCCAATGCACCCAGCATTGAGATCAATGGAGAACAGATGCCCGGAACTTCACATGAATTCAAGAAATTAAAGCCAAATCCAAAGGTGAGAAATCATCTGGTTGATGTGGATTTTAAGGTCGAATATTAAAGTTTAATGATCGATCAAAAGCCATCCTCAAGTAGGGTGGCTTTTTTGTTTCTAAGGAAATAACCTTATATCTTTTACTGTATTAATCCATCAAATTACTTGACAAAATTAATATGGATCAATATAATAAACGCATTATATAAGCATCAAGGAACTTTTATAGATGAACGCTGAAGTTAAAGGCGATGGTGTTATTGTTGATGGCATTTTAGTTAAAGACTATTCAGATAGAGAACAAGGAGTTGAATTAAAACCTAAGAAAAATAAGTTTATTCCACAGCCACGGTTTGATACTGAAAAGCCGTTTGAAGAGATTTACTCTGAAGGGTGGTCTTGGGTCGCTCTATTAAGACGACTTAATAAACCTTTATTGATTCTATCCTATACCTCAGTATTCCTTGCAACCGCATGGGCGTATATGAGTTTCAATGATATTCATATTGAAACAGATAAGTTCATCGATGAATCTATTCATACGATTTTATATAACACGCTCAGTCCAGAAGAGCAGGCGAACTATGAGCATCAGGGCAATCTCTCTGCCTACAATATGCAAAGCTCAACACGCTTAATCCAAAGTATTCAGCCGTGGGATCGCTCTTACGATCTCAAAAAGGATTTTATCCCTGTGGCTGAAGTCGTGGATGAGATGCCCACCATTCTTAAACTAATGCGTGAAGGTAAACCGCTCGATAAGTATGTGCATACCGAATGGCGTGATTTTGGTGGCTTTTTCCATGAGCCGTGGGCTAAAGGTGAAAAACTTACTTTATTTAAATTAAATAAAAATCAGATTTTCACAGGAACCTTAGTGAATGAAAACAACCGCCCTCGTTATCAGCTCGGTCTGCTAGCTAAAGTAGAACATCATGAAATGGGAGAGCAGTGGTACTACTTCGATCTGACCCAGACAGGGCGCAGCGAGATTAATCCGCAGTTCAAAGAGCTGGCAAATCCTACCTCAGGATTTTTCACGACCAGCATGTTGAACAAGCCTGAAATGAGCATGGCACTCGCCAAGAAAGAAAGCGCTTACCAAGCGGCACAGAAAGAGGGTTAAGTTATGATGCGCAGTTTTTTCAAAGGTCTTTTTGACCTTCTTTTACTTGTCCCAATCTTAATCTCTTGGGGTGTGAGTTTTGCATTAGGCATCGTTTATCAACTGTTGGCTATGTGCGTTCCACGTTTCATTGCCAATAAATTTGATGCCCTGCTGGATGCTTTAATTACACGTTTTCAATTAAATCCAGACGGTGAAACGCTGCACAAATGGTTGCGTAAGCTGACCCTTGTGAAAGATAAAACCGCTTCACTGCGTAAAGAGTATGAATTTCTTCAACAAGAGATTGCTCAGATTGAAGAGAAACGCTCTGCTGTGCTTGAAGATGATGACAATCTGATGAGTGCGAAAGAGCGTGCTGAATGGCGTAAAGAGACTGTTCAGCTAAAACGCATGAACGGTCGTTTGAGCAGCCTAAAATGGCGTTTACAGCAAAACCTTCTGCTGAATAATGATGTGGAAGGGTATGCGCGACTTCGCCACTCAGAGAAGTACTGGGACTTTATGTTCGAGAAAGTACCGAATGTATTGCGCCAACAAATTCATTACTACGGTCGATTAATCACGGGTGATTATCTCGCGGTACTGTCTCAGAACGAAGTGGATGGCATGAATATGTCAGAAGCCTTCCCTCAAGGCATCAAAGCGGCTGTGAAATGGATGATCGTCTTCCTGCTGGGTTATACCGTGTTTGCCACTTACTTTACCGCATCCATGCCTGATGTATATCAGGTCGTAAAAAAAGAAGCGCAGGTAGTTCAGCGCTATGACTACTTCTTTGAAGGGGATGCTGAGCGTGATGCACAATCCCAATGGTTGTCGATCACGTTCTCAGAACAAATGGGTGTTGCACTCACGGCCATCTTTAACCCTGCCATCTTCTTTGGATTGCTGGCAATTGGCCTGTTAGTGCCACTGAATTACATCTACAACGCGGCCTATCGTGCGGTAAATAATCGGGCTACCGATATTCAGAATCAGCCGATTAAGATGTCGGATGTGGGCTGGCCTGAAGGTAAGCCGAAACACATCAACTATCTGATGTCGATTAACACCGCGATTGATACCTATAAAAATTATCTCAAACCGAACGGTCTGGATTATTTTTATACCCGTGGTGTGGCGACAGGTCTGCATGAACGCCAGAACGGTGCAACGTCAGTCGCTCCGATGGCAGGTCAGCGGATCGGTATGATGTTGGAGAAAATGTTTACACCCACACTGATTATCGGACGCTCTGGTGCTAACAAAACCCGTGGTTTTATCAGCTTCCTCATGGGCCAGATTATGTCCTTGAGACACGGCGCTCTGATTCAGGATTATAAGGGCGAGCTGATGAATGATCTGATCCCATTGATCGATCATGTGAAAGAGCAAACAGGTGTAGATCGTTCAGACGATATTATTATCATTGGCGACAAAGAAGAGCACTGCGGCGTTAACCTGATTGACGGGCTAACGACTGCAGAAGTAGCGGATATGTTAGTTGTCCTTTCTCGTAAAGGCATGACTCCAAATGATCCGTTCTTCGAAACTCAAGCGAAAGAGCTGTTCCGTGCAGTAGTAGAGATCGCACTGGCATCAGCGTCTATCGAAGCTATTCATAATAAAGCTTGGGATAAGTTAAAAATGAATCCGTGGTCTATCGCTCACTTCTTCAAACTTTTACAGGATGAAGAGTACCGCGATGAAGTCCTTGAACAGATTCATGAAGAGCTGGATAACAACACTGAGACAGGTCAGTTTATTGATTGCCGCGCACTGGCGGCATCACTGTCTTTCTTCACGCATGACTTCTACAAAATGGCAGAGAAAACCCGCACCTCGATTGATGCGTCTGCCAAGAACTTCGTGAATGCGTATTCGAAGATGGACAACATCACCTACCGCCGTTTCATCTCTAATCAACCATTGAAGAAAGACAAAATGGTGGATGTGAGTGATGCATTCGATGGCAAGATTCTCGGTATTGCCCTCAAAGGCTACGGCGATACGGTCAAGGGTATGATTCAGTTAATGATCAAAACCCGCTTTATGATGCTATCTATGAAGCGTCAGACCGCTTATTCAGAAATGAAGCTGAATGTGCAGCGTAATGCCATTCCAACGGCGTATATCTGTGATGAATTTCAGAACCTGTGTGTGTTCAGTAAAGAGATGGTGTCAGATGCAAACTTTTGGAACGTAAACAGATCTACGGGTGTATACCCAACGTTCGTGTTCCAAAGCATTTCATCGCTGACACAGCACAATCAAAAGGAAGCGGAGAACTTCATCGGCAACGCATCCAATGTATTTATCCTGTCTACCGACGATCAGGAAACCACACAGTTTGCAAAACGTATTGCAGGCAAAGTGATGCGCTCAAATATCAATACTTCACGCTATGTTGAGAACATCCCGCAGCTGCTGGAGCTAAATGGACAGGATTATCTTAAACCTCAAGGCACCTTCCCACATAACGATGAAAACCTAACGGCCTTTTCACTGTTATGTTTCCCAAGCCTACCTTCCATGAACAACCAAAGTAAGTTCTATGAAGGTAATTTCTACAGCAAGTTAGAAACAAGCTTTGATGTGATGAGTGCAGGCAATAATCACCGTGAACAACACAACAAAGAAGAGCTAGCGAGAGAGCGTGATATCGAAGAGAAGGTATTGGGTAGCGGTTGGGATTACCGCGACTTCCTCGATGATCACGGTGTCGGGGGCGAATTTGGTCAAAACCAAGCGTTTGCCAAAGTAGGTTTAGCAGGCGGCGGGATCGCCGTGGACATTATTGAATTGTCCAGCATGACAGAATTTAACCGTTAAGAAGGAGTACGAATATGACATTTCAGGATTCATTTACTCAGGATGGTACAGAGCCTGAGAAAAAGTACGAAGTACAGATTCATTCGATTGCTAAGTTAACCGAATCAGTTCCGCACGGAGACGGTGAAGTTGATCAAGATTTTCTTGAATTTGAAGGCACCCTTGACGGTAAAAAATTCAGTGGCACTCCTCAACTTCTTCACAATGATGTGTCTGAAAAAATGCTGAACATTGGTTTGGATAATTTTTCAGGTGAGCATGGTATTGAGTTAAGCGCTGAACAGCGCCAACAGATTATTGAAGATACCTCTAAAGCTTTACTGGAAAAGTACCATCAGCCTGAGCAGACTGCTGAACAACCAAATCAGCAGACACCACAGACTGAGCAACAGTCGAAAGACGATGCGGTTAAAGATATTCGTGGTTCCTATCTGGAGACTCAGATCGGTGAGTCTGAGGATTACGGTAAAAACATTCAGGCTATTGAAGAGGCTTCTGAGCGTGCAGGTCAGGCCGCTGAAGCCGAGGAAAAGAAGAAGCTTGCTGCCATCAAAGACATGGAAGAGAAGGAAGCTCAGGCGAAGGCTGAAGCGGAATTGAAGGAAGCTGGCTCTAACCTGATGTTTGGCCAAGGTGATGACTACCGTCAAAACATTCAAAACATTGAGTACTTCAGCTATCAGATTAATGATCTGACCCAAGCCAAAGAGCAGGATCAGGAGCAGAGCGTTTCTCAATCGGAAGAAGAGAAAGCGAAGTCTGAATCTGAGCAGGGTATGGAGCGCCAGAATGCAGGCGTAATGAGCGCCGAGAACATTCATGGTGGTCTAGAAGAGATCTCCAATCGATGGAAAGCCTTTGATCAATCTCAGGCCGATTTTGATCGCCGTATGGAGCAGGAAAAGGCTCAAAAAAAACCAAACGAGCAACGTATTAATCAACTCCTACTAGAGAAGCAGCTAGAAGAGCAGAATATGTATTCTGACTCCCTTAAGCGCTCTATCGGTCGTTGCCCTGATAAAGAGATGCGAGAGAGTCTGACCAAGCTGCAGGTGCATCATGAACAGGAAGCGAAGCGTCTGACTCAGGAGCTGGTAAAACGCGATCCTAATCGTGAACAACAGCAAGAGACTGAACAGACTCAGGAACAAACCACACAAGCCAATGAGCAGGCTAAAGCTCAGAAAGAGCAGCAGGATAAAGCTCAGCAAACGCAGGGCGATGATAATGAAGTGGTTGAGAGTCCTTTTGCTAAACGTAAAGCACAAATTGAGCAAGCAGCGAAAGATGGCAAGCTGGAAAACGTTTCGGAAAACACACTGGAGGAAGTCGCAGCTAGCCAGAAAGCTGTAGACGAGCGTACCAAAAGCCGCGAAGAAGAAAGAAGAAGAGCGGCAGAAAAAGACCGAAAACGAGAAACCGAGCACAGCCTCTGATGATGAGAAGGCGGTCGATATTAAATATATCGGCCCTGTTTCCAATGACTCAAATGCATTAGGGCATGAATATTATGCGGTGAATGGCCAGATCATGATTAAGACAGAATCTGGCTCCTTCATCACCCCTGAAGAGCAGTTAAAACAGAAACAGGAAGCGAATCGCTTAGCAGCACTGGAACGTAAAGTGTCGCTTAAGAAAGCTACAGATGAGTATGCAAAGAAACAGGCGATCCCTGAATCTGACCCGCAAACGGTGAATCAACCGATTGCAGGGTTTGAAGAGACAGAGGATGCCCCTGATGATTGGGAGACACAGTTTTAGTATGAAACGGATTATTTTAACAACCACACTGTTGAGTGCTTCGATCTCCGCACAGGCTGGTTTTCTCAAAACGCCTGAAGAGATCAATCCACCGAAACCTGAACCTAAGGTGGAACAGAAAGTGATAAGAACACTGGAAGTCCCTCCTGAAGCTCAGGTGATGGATCTGAAACTCAAACCTCAAAAAGAGGAGCAGCCTAAGGAGGCTCAGGAGCAGGTCGCTAAGGTTGAACAGCCTAAGCCTCAGTCTGCACCTGTTAAAGCCAATGCTGCGCTTGAGAGACAGTTTGATGCATGGGAAAAAGAGGCCTTGTTCGCTATCAGCAAATCACGGCTGAAAAACTCACGTAAAAGCACACCTGCTTTAACGTTATACGGGAAGATGCGGGACTCTGGCCTGCATCCAGAACGTACCAAAGCGATCTATACCCAGATTGCCGAACAATACCTAAAACTGGCCAACGGTAAACTGTATCGCATTGAACAATCAGGTTATGCCGCAACAAGCCAGAATCAGAAAGATCTGGATCGTACCTATGCGTACTTAATGACGGTTGAGGAAGAGCTAAATGATAAAGATGGCATTATCTTCCCATTGGGTATGACCACACCGACTGCTGAGCGTTATTTTAAAGTAAAAGAGCGTCTAACGAATAATCAGCAAGTCGCAGCGGCAAAACCACAGCCTAAACCTGAAAAGAAGATCATTCGGACGGAGAAACAACCCGATGGATCGACTAAAAGCACCTTCAGCTTGAAGGGTCTTTTTGGTGGTTAATTGATCAAAAAGTGAGTGGTTGTTAAACTAACTGCTCACCACTTTGATATGGGTAAGGATACCCAGTATTTATCGTATTTAAGGAGTTTATCTGTCATGGATCAGACAGCCCTTGTATTGAGCTTTCTCTCGAAGAAGGCCCTTGCTGCCAACAGCTTTGAGCATTTCTATACATCTTCTATCGAGTCTTCAGATATTGCATTAAAGATCTTGATTGATCAGGGTTTTGGGCATATTCCTGAATTTGCTGCCAATGTGTTTTATCAGCAAACACGCGGGGCAGAGCACTGCATTCAGCGTTGAAAACAAAAGTTATACTTTTGTAAAACTTCCTTAAATGTTATATAATTGTATAACTTAATAGAGGAGGTGTGTTTGATGACAACTGTAGCCCTTCGTAAATCTGGCGGCTCTACCATTGTGTCTATTCCTAAGAAAGTAATGGACGTATTAGGGGTTGCTGCAGGTGCTTCACTGGATCTGACCGTCGAAGGCGGCAAAGTAGTGATGACACCGATTAAAGAGCCTGAAATTACCTTAGAGTCCCTAATGGTAGGATATACATCTGAAGATTTTAAACCAACCTCAGAAGAACGTGAGTGGATCGATGCTGCACCTGTTGGGAATGAGATCTGATGACCTATATTCCAGAGCAGGGCGATATCATCTGGTTGAACTTTGACCCTTCTGCAGGAAAAGAGATTCAGAAACGCAGACCTGCCTTTGTAATCTCTCAAAAACTGTTTAACCAGACCACAGGCTTTGCAATGGTGGCTCCGATCACCAGTACACAGCGTGGACTACGTACCGAAGTAGATCTGTCGAATGCAGGGTTAAAAACCTCAGGTTCGATTGTGGTTCACCAGATGCGTACCTTTGATTTTAAAGCCCGTAATGCCACCTTAATTGAGCACACACCGCCTAACGTACAAGGGCTGGCGATGAAGATTGCTCAGGCCATTGTTTCATAGAGGTAAAGGATTATGCCTGTTGGATTTGTCTGTATTGAGGTTATTGGAATCAAGGAAAATGAGCTGGATGCAGCGAATCAGGCACTTCATAGAGAAATTGAGAATCATCCAGAGATTGAGCATACCTATCCAAGGTTAGTGCATGTTGAAGGTCTGACTTTTCTTAAACTCAATTTGATGATGGGCATGGGCGGTCGTGATAACGGCATGCACGAAGGCTACATCATTGGCCATAAGCTTGGACTATCACTTGGGGAATTTCTTGATCCGAGAGTGGAAGCGAATGAAAAGTACTATCTGCCACTTCCCCCCTCAGGTGAAACCCTTTAATTAAACAGGAAGCGAATCATGCGTACCGCACATGTTGTTTATGATAACAGAAAAGCAGGTTTACTGACTGAATTAGAGGACGGTCGATTTAAGTTTCAATACGACTCTGATTATTTAAAAATTAATAAACCACATTATCAATTAAGAATTAATTTTGGTTTAGAACTTCAAAAAGAACCTTATTATTCTGATTCAATGTTTATTGAATTTGAAAACCTTTTACCTGAAGGGCAATTCCGTGAAAAACTGTGTCATGCTCAGGGTTTAGATGTGAATGATTCAATGGGACTATTAGTTATTTACGGAGCAGGTATGCCTGATGGTTTAATTGTGGCAGGCGATATTAAAAAGGCCCTCAGATGAGAGCCTTTATTTAATGTAATTCGCTGGAGACGAATTAATTAAGCCTCTGCAATCAGAAAATCTTCTTTGCTAGATCCTTTATCGAAAGCTGATTGGAAGGCCAGTGGAGTGCGACCGCGACCAGACCACTCATGTACCTGACCTTCATCATCTTCTAAGCGATATTTCGCAGCTACTTTCTGCTTCTTCGTTTCAGGAATCATAGACAGTAATTCATCTGCATCAATGCCTGCCTCAGCCATCTGCTGACGAATAGCATCAATCTTTGATTGCTTCTCTGCAGCCAGTGCTGCTTCCGCTTCTTCTTCCTCACGCTTTTCAACAACAAACTCATTTAAGTTGCTAATAACCTTTTCTAAAGACTCAACATCTAGTTCTGCAATGTTCTTTTTTAGGGAATTTTTGCGCATTAATATTTTTAGAAATATAGAATCGGACATGAATCTTCCTTAAAGTGGGAATTAAAATTTAATTTATGAATTAATAATACTAAAAATTAATTCAAATGCAAGATGGCTCACTCAAAGCTTTAAACCTTTAAATAAATGAAAGCCCCAGCAGGAACTGGGGCTTTGAAGATATCAACAATAACCAAATTAAGGACAAAAGAACGCCAATTAAGGAGGTCTTTATTTCTTTATTATATATTTTTTATTTCTTAAAAAAAGCTTATAACCTAAATTGCATCTTATTTAGTTTAAATTAATCATAAAGAAATAGACATATACTTATAGCTCAAAAATAACTTAATAAAATCAAATAAAAAGCTCGTCGAAAATAACTCACTAAAATATAAACCTCACCTTTAAAATCACATAAATCATTTTTAAGTAAAATTAAATCAAGTTCGTTATAATGCGATGAGACTTTAAAGGATTAATCGTAATGAATAAGTACAACGTAGATAACTTTAATTTTGGATTTGAGCCAAATAATAACCACGGCGTGTTCTATACAAACGGGATTGGTGAATTCGCTTTGGGTGGTTATGAATATGCTTCCCTTGTAGTAAAGCCCTTTGCAGGTGATCAGGTAGCTGAAGACATGATGACCGCCACGCACCATGAAGCGTTTGCGAAGGTGATGGCCGTACTGAACCAGATCGCCCAAAAAGAACCTGAACTGTTGCATAAGAATGCAGGCCAATTTTGGTGGGATCTGGAAGACCGCTTAAAGATTCGTCGCCTTGATGAAGCAGGCCCTGAAGTGGTGATAGGCGAGGGTGGCCACTACACTATAGAGCAGTTTACACCCGAAGTGCATTAAGGTTTGCGCGCAAACGTTAGATGTTGTTTGCAGTCGATAAGCCCATGTTTTAAAAGGATTAACCCAGAGTTTTAAAAACTAGGGTTAAAAACAAAATATGATTGAAATTACAGACGAAGATAGAGCTATTTATCAGCGCATGATCAATAAAAATCCTAATGCGAAAACGTACACATTTGATGAAATTGTAGAAGAGCTGCATGATGAATTTCTGAATGGCATGAACGAGCATCAGGCACAAGCACTGCTGGATAATGCACCCACAGAGGAGGATCGCCAGACCCTGCTCAACAGTCATTTCAGAGAGATCCCTGAAACGGTTAAAAAAGCATTAGTTAGAAACCGCTTTAAGTACAGTGAAGAAGAGTTAATTGATGGCGAAGCATTCTTTAAAAGGCTGTGAGATCACTGATTACGACCGTGCGGTAGCTGATCGAATCATCGCTAGACGCTATGCAGGTGAAGTCCCTAAAGGCAAAACCTCTGCGGAACTCAGAGCGTACTTTAATAATAAATACCTCAAAGGCCGAACCGTCGAAGAGGCGCAAGACGACTGGGAACGGGAAAGAGGACTTATAGATGACTGAGAAGCTAATACACGGCGTTCCTGCCGATGAGATGCATGAGCTAATCGATCACTTTAAACAGCTCACAGAGCTAGAGAGACGTTCTGGCTACAGTTTAGAAGAAGTATTTCCTGAAAAGGACTACGAACCTGTGGAAGGAACAATGCTCGATGCCTTTGATCGCGCCTTAGAGCGTTCTATTGCTAAACATAAAGCCAAAAATCTTTAAGGTACTTTCATACCCTCGGTATCGTTAAATCGGTGCCAATCTATCGTTTCTTTGATGACAAACTATCGTCCTAACAAGGACAAAATAGCCTTTTCACCCTGTTTTCTCATGCGAAAACACCCTTAACCCCCTTATTTCGAACATAAGTGAGGGTTCTAACGTACCTTTATCACCCTAAAACCCACTATCGTTCAACCTGAGACAAAATGAAATTTGCCTTATTTTTAAAAAATATTAGGGTAATTTCGGCCTTAAAAATCAGTAGAGGCGGGGAGTCCAGATTCTACCTGAGCTTAAAACTTGACTTTTAATTAACTTATTGTTTTTAAAGGATTTTTCTTGACAGGAAAACGCTTTTCGATGTATCTTTATCTTAACGTTAATAATAAAAATAAGAGGAAAAAACGTTATGAATAAACTCACTTCTTTACACTCAACACTCTCTGTTAAAACTTTGAATACGACTGATGCTAAAGCGCTGTCCATCCAGTTCAGTTTTCAGTTCTTTAAGTATCGTTCTGGTGATGACAAATTCAGTGATCTGAAGGAACTGATTATATGGATTGGGATTGGCTTGGGTGCGGCGCTACCCGTTCAGATTCAGATGCAGCCGATCCTGCAACAACTGTTCTAGCAGACATAAAAAAAGCCCTCAATGAGGGCTTTCTTGTAAGCAGGAATCAACAATGAGAGCTTCTGTTGTTTAATGGCAGGGCTACTCTCTACCGCTGCTTCTTTGTACCCTAGTCTTCTTTTTTTGGTCAGTGGGACAAGGGCTTCGCGCCTAACCACTGTTCGATGAAAAGCCATATTCCCTGTCTCTCATCTGATCCAGCTCAATACTTATCTGCATCCTGCAGGGCGAGCTACTCTATCACGATTCCTGAAGTTTCAAGCTCGCACTTAGCTTTTAAAAGCAGGTAGCGTATCACCTTAAATCAATTTTTAGATTATAACTGATTTCTCTTTTCTTCACGATACTCTTTTAACGCTTGAGCTTTAGCTTGTTCTCTCGCTTCAGCCAAAGGCGTACCTTTGTAACGCTCGCTTTCAGGTTTCGCTAAATGCTTATCTAAAACCTGTTTTTCAGAATCAGTGAGAGGAGTCATTTGAGCTTAATTAAGTTAGTTTTATCCATGAGCGGTGAATCCTTATCGCCTTTCACGAATTCATCAATATAGATTAATTTGCGCTGTTTACGCCCCTTACCTACACGAGCCATACGATAGTGACCAGAAACAACGAAACTGTGCGAATACTCCCTGCTTTTGCTATCCGCAGGCGGCAAACTGGAGGTGTCTTTTTTAGCTACATCGAGCGCTGTTAGCTTAAACAAAGAAGCACCTTTTGGACTCTTTTTATCCTTCATAACAGAAGGACGTTTCATCGCTGAAGGTAGCTCCTTTAGCGCATCAGGATCACGTTCATCTGCTGTTTGCTGCGTATGATCATACAGTGCCAGAATGATGATCTTTTCCAGTACGCGCTTACAAATATTTAATGCATTTTCTTCAGTTTGAATACTCTCGGAAAAAGTAATCTCATCTTTTCCTGTGTCTTCATTATGATAAAAATACACAAAGTCTTCAGTACCTAAACTCGAATGAAGGCACACGCCCATTGTATTGAAATACGGGTTCCAAAACGCGGATCTGAAGTAGAGTTTTACGTCATTAAGAAGAGGTTCTAATGCCTTTAAACTGGTGCTTACATTAGCATGTTCATAGGGATAAGAGCCTTGAGCAAAGTCGAAATACCAAAACTTATCCCTGATACCCTCCATAATCTCTTCCATCACTTCATCATCAGGATTGATCTTCGGAGGCTGCATTTTAAAGATGCGTTTCATCAACTCTTTAGAAGGCTGAATCGCTTTAATCTCACGATCCTTAAAGATGTCAGCTTGTTGCTCATTCGGCGGTGTAAACACATGAGCTGCATACGCAAGGTAATGGAAATGAATGAGGATTTTGGCAGGCGGTTCTTCTTTATCAATTTGCGCTTTAGAGTGGATAATATCTGAGATCAATTTTGATCCCAGACTCAGGCGCTCAACGTAAGGCTTCTTCCTGAAATCCTTTAAACTCTTAAAGCCTTTTACCGCATCAACAATCGACTTACTCTGCTCTAAATCTGTTTTAGAGATGCCATATCGCTGAGGGTTAGAAACGAGTTCCCTATGGTGTTCTACGTGCTTTAAAAAGCCACGGCAGATACCATTGGTTTCACCCTCATTGATCTGCTTTAAGTAATACTCACAAACTTTGTCAATGTGCGTAATTGCCATTTATTTTGAATCCTTAACCTGTTTCTTCGCTTCCAGCTCATCAACACAAACATTGAAAAAAGTGCGTAAACAATCTGTGGAACAAAAGCCTATATCAGCTTGGCCCCGTGTTCCATCTTTAACGATATCAATAGAACCACCGCCACACCCGTGATCGTGAATATCGAGCAGTAAAAAGCCTTGTGCATTACGATCATTAAAATCACCCCCTGCACCGCACATGATCCACACATCACCATCGACATGCATAGGATTTCCGCACGCCGTACAGACCTTCGGATTTGGCGTGGTGGGTGCGTTATTCACCACTGGAAATTTAATATCTTTACTCATACCACTTCACGTTCGCTTTACCCAGAGTCAGCACCGCTTCAGCGAGAATGCGTGCATCCTCTAAAGCATGATGCGTATTCTCTTTACTTGATAATGCTAACGCTAACAGGGTGCGGTTGTAGCCATTGGCTAATCGGCCTACGTTCTTAATCACATAAGGGCAGCGCTCGCCAGCAGCGTCATACAGACGTTTTAACCAAAACTCATCCCTTTCACTGTCAGCAATCAGAATGCACTTATACGGATCACCACAGGCTTCTGCGATCACTTTAATTGCGTCTTTTGGCGATACACCGTCTTCCTCAATATAAGGCTTAGCGAGCTTATGAATCTTCTGAGCCTCATAGCTCCATTCTGTCCATTCAAGCACCGAAGCAGGGGAGATGATGCAGTAGCCCTCATCGCCAGAAAACACTTCGTGCAGCCCGACAGAGATCGGATAGCTTTCTGTACTCAGGGAGCTGGCTTCAAAATCAATAAATACATGTCTGCGAGGCATAACTACTCAGCTCCATCAGATGAAAAACGGATGGAATCCACGCCCAACATCTCACAAAGCTCTTTACCCGAATCATAGTTAGATAAGAACTTTGTATTGGCTCTACGGGAAGCTTGAGCAGACTCTAAAACAACAAATAAGATCTTCGACTCATCTACAATTTCATCAAATACGATCTTCTGAATGTTGTTAATTCCATCTACTGCTAGAAGCTCATACACTTTATCTTTATTACGTTGATAAGATTCCTCAGGCGACTCCCAAACAACTAAATTAATGTAGTTATCAGGATCGCCTTCACGCACTGGAGCCATGTCTGCACCAGACACGGTGAGAGCGCCACAGGAGCATTTAACCGCTCTATTGGTGGACTCAATGAGATCACCACAAAGGCGGCACTTGGCAGCGTTTACAAGCAGCTTGCGATCACTCATGATTCACCACTGGCTGTAGATACAAATCTTTTAAATCCTGATTGATAGCACTACGAAGAGACTCACTCTGAACCTCTTGCTCTATAACAACATCGACTTTGCAATCTACAAGCACTTCAATACCACTTAAAATGTCAGCAAGATTAAATAGATCGATGTTTTCTTTTTGAGAAATAAGAATGTCTAGATCACTATCTTCTGTGTCTTCACCACGCGCTACAGAACCGAAAACACGCGGATTGCAGGCATTATTCGCTTCCACAATCTCAATGATTTTTTGCTCATTGCCTTTCAAATAATCTGAGGGCTTTCTCTGCTTAACCATTCGCTTTTCGCTCCTGAAGATATCCATGTATCAGCGGCAAGCAGCAACCTTTATGAATCACCTCTTGACGACTTAGCTCAATAATCAGATTCTCGATATCATCCAACACAACCTCATCATCACAGAGTTCTGTGATTTTATTGCACCAACGATCCAGATCCGTTTGCACATACTCAACGTTATGCCGCTCTGACAGATTCAGAATAAACTGTGCAAAATCAGAGGAGGGAAGATCATCTTTGGTAATCATTTCAGATCCACAAAGCTAATCGTCGTAATACCCAGAAGATCAACAATCTCATCTTCAATTTCATCCATCCGTGTGTAGCTCAGGCCTAAGCGTCTAGCCTTACTCATATCCGCTTTAACCGTCATGATCTCCACGGTATCGCCCTCATACGATTCAATGTAAATATCCTGAATCTCAGTGATATTGTCTTTCGCTAACAGCGTTAAAACTGTATTCCTATTACGATTAAGGGCTTCATCAGGCTCTTCACGAATGACCAGATTCCAGTACTGGTCATCAGATACGTTTCTAACACTCTCTTTGAACGTACCTGATACGGTGAGCTGGCCGCATTTGCAGGTCTGCTCAGGAATACCGATAGTGGATTCGATAATTTCACCACACGCCCTACATTTCGCAGCATTAACCACCAACCTGCGATCACTCATACGATCACCAATTCCCTACACATCAGGAAGCTTTGACTTCTCTGCGGCTTTTTTATGAGAGCGTGTTTCTCCTCGCTACCAACTAAACGTTTCAGTGCATCGATATGCACGATCATCGAGTGATCTTCCTGTTTAATATCGGTGCACATAATGTTGGAGTTTTTGATGGTGCAGGGTGATAACACTAAGCGCACAACAAAGTCTTTTTCATAGTCGAAAGTGAGAGGGTCAAGGTACAGATCCATCTCCTTCTGACGATCCAGAACAGAGAGGTGATAAGGCACTTCCCAATTCTCTGAAGATGCCTTGTAGTACACCCCTGAAATGTTATCTAACGCGACAAGCTCACCGATGTACTGCACCTCGGTTTCAGCATCGAGATCGACCGCATAAACATAAAAATCACAGCTAAATGGAGCCAGTATTTCGGGTTTGGTTGTAAACATGAAATGCTGTTTTTTAATGAGTTCATGCATCTGCTCATGCGTGATTCCATCAGCCAATCGAATGGAGGCTACTTCGATAATAGAGTCCATGTTTACACTCCTTAAAACTGTTTACGATAACGAGTAAAACCGTCATACAGAACGTGATACATCGGCTTTCCAGACAGGTAGCACGCTGTACCAAACACCAGAATTAAACCGATAAACAACGCAGTATTTTCAGGTGTTAAACGTCCATTAAACCCCAGTTCGATAAACGCACTGACCACTGCGAACAGCAGGTTCACAGAGATAAAATGAAAGATGCCAAAGTAGAAAAAGAAGAGGAACATGCCTAATGTCATGCTGACTTCTCCAGCAGTTCAATCAGTTTCGCTTTTTGGTATTCCTCAGTGGTTTTCTCAGGATCACAAACATGCTGTTTTTCTGTGCCTGAGAACTCACCGCAGCGCTCACAGATGAACGGAGAGCGTGCCTCTAAATAATTAACAAACTCATAGGCAATATGGTTATCAGGCAACATCGGAAAAATCACACCGATGTTCAATTTGAAGCACTTTTCCTTAATGTCATAGATCTGAACTTCACTGTCTTTGATGCCTAGTGATTTCAGGTATTCAGCAAGCTCTATCAGTAGCGGATACCAGCCATAACCCATGCAGATTCCCCAACAGAAATCGTCATTAGGTTTAAAGATCGGGTATTTTGTACTAAGCATTTGCTGAAATTCATCCATCTTATTCACCGTAATAAAAAACAGAGTATTCCTTTAAAATTTTGTGTGCAGGCTCGCTGAATTCTTCTGGAATTCCATAGAGTTCACCTGCAATAGCGCCAGCAATGGAAAGGATCGTGTCGGTGTCCCCGCCAATGTAGAGTCCTTTACTCATTACCTCTTTAAAATCATCTGAAGTGCAGGCAATCCAGATCGCCACAGGCACCGTGGTTTCCGCATCAGTACTAAAGCCAAACTCGTTATGTAAATCCTCAAGGTCGTAGTACAGCGGGTAAAACTCATGAGAGATGCGATCACGGATCTCATCTGCAGATTGACCTTGTTTAGCTAGATAAACAGATAGGGCCACCGCTTGTGCACCTTTCACCCCTTCTTCTGAGTTGTGAGTGCATTTCGCAGATAACTCAGCGAGATCTAGCACCTCAGCTTCAGATTCGGCATAGAAGGCCACAGGAGCCACGCGAGAGGCTGCACCATTACCGTAAGACTGGTAAGGGCCTGTATGGTCTTCCGCCCACTGGCGAAACATGTGGCCATAGTCATCTGCAAAAGCTGAATTAAAATACGCATCACGGTAAAACTGACCAAAGGCAATACCGTCAGATGCAAAACACTTAGAGGTACTTAACGCTTTGTTAGTCGCATCTAACAAATAGGTTTCATCCGTGGGATGAGATAATTCAGTAAAGAAAGGCAGGTTATAGCCTTTCTGATCTTTACCTTCATAACTGGAACCAATTAGGTCGCCAATGATGGCTCCGAACATGCCGTTATGCATAAATTTAACCCTTAACTTTCCTGCAGCTTTTGCTTCTCGATACGAATCTTTCAGCAGCTGCATATGCTCACGCTTCATTGTCTGAATGCGTTTTTCATACTCTTCACTAGCCATTGCTATTCCTGAGTGTAGGGATCAACTTCCTCACTACCACCCACAAGCGAATCGCTCACAAATACCCAACGACTTCCACGTGGTTTATTCGCATGTTCGCCTTTGTAGTACCGTTCATCCCTGAGGTTCCTGAAGTGCCAGCTTCTGTAGTGCTCACCGCGACTCGCACTACTGAGCATGGCACTGGAACCTGATAGGGTGAACTGACGCATTTTCTGACCATCATAATTACCTAACATCGTTGGCAGCTGCCGACTCGGTAAACCTGATTTAAGGTATTTGCCATCAGTAGCTGAGTTATACGCAAACAGAGCAGTAATGATTTTGAAGGCGTAAAACTGCATCGTCATATCGGTTTTATCGAGCTGCATGAACGAATACGTTTGCCTGTCGGCTTGCTGTAAACGCTCACCAAAATCAGCCAGATTTTCTGCCTGCATGATCGACTTTAAGTAGTTAGTCGTGATCATCGTCCGAATCGTTTTTGGCTGATCAATACCCATTGGCTGAGTCGCATCTTTCTTCACTTTCGTGTTCAGGCGATCTAGTTGCATGATCGATAAACACCATGCTTTATCGACGGCTTTTTCAGGATGATTGATGTCAACACCCAACTCATGACCGTAATGCTCAGTAAAAGGTTTGTAGATCTCTTCTTCCTCAGATCTGTACGGAAACCAGTTCACCAGAAGCCCTGTCATTTCGACACCTTCAACCATGAAACCTTTTGGCATCGCCAACATGAACGAGTGCATCGGTGGATCGAAAGCATCCATCTCTGACATGTCGAATTTCGCTGTGATCAATTTTTTCAACAGCTCTTCATTAGCAGGGAAGATGATGGGACGCTTGTGCCGCTTCCATCTGTGTTCTTCTGCAAAAATCGGAAAATCGATATGGTTATACAAACACTGTTCTGATGTGATGGGCGCTGAAAGTGCTTCATCCATCATCAGCTTAAACAGTGCTGTATCTGAGTACTCTTTAGCACTCGCACCCAATACACGGTTTGTATCAATCCCCACCGTTTCATGAGAGTGATATAAGCGATACGCGAGTTTCTTAACTTTTTTCTTAGCCATATCTATAAACTTTCAATCTCAGATTTTGTTGCAGATTCAGATTCTTCTTTAAAAACGATCTCACTCCCTCGGATCAACATTGAATCCACTTCCAGCTCAATGTATTCGCGGCTCATATGCTGCTGAAGCACAGGGTTTTCAGACAGGTATTTGAGCCGATCCAGATCTTTCGGGTTCGCATTCTGCTCAATAAAAAACATACACATATGCATAAACCGCAGGATCAACATTTTGAACATATTTGGCATACGCGCAGGCTTCATACTGAGCTGCTGTGTGATCTTGTTGATTAGTAAACAGTGCTCAGTGAGTGCTTCAATGATCTCTTTTTTGTCGAACATCATCGTAAGCTTCATATCTTCGAAGTCGATCATTAAGAAGACCATCTGCTGATCGAGTGTGCTGCCATACGTCTGATGGAAATCAGCCATTACCTCTTCGAGATCTGCAGGTACTGTACCGACAGTTTGGCTGACCTCATAAATATTCGTCAGGTACTGATTTACCGCATTAATGTAAGCCAGTGGCCCTGCGTTAATGCGATAGATCGGTTTCTCAAACTGCGAGAGATTATCGTAATGACTCATCTCAAAATCCTTTTAAATTAAATGGGTCTCTACTCTTTAAGTGATCCCATTCTGTTTCTTGTGGCACCATGAGTCGTGCCTTACGCAATTGTCTCTGTGCTGCCTCTGAAGCGGCGGGAGTAGGGTGTTTAGCCAACTCCTCTAACTCCGTAATTACTTCATCGTGATAGACCAACTGGTCGAGTAGAGCGTCCATTTCTGTCAGCAGTGATTCAGTATTCATAATTCCATTTAAAGCGACTGATCAATGGCTGCTTTAAGACCTGTATTCTCAGACGCACCGCCTGTGTTTTGCTCAAAGTAATCTTGGTACTTCTCAACAAACATCTGATTCATTGTCTCTCCCAGATCCAAAGGATCATCAGGGTATAAACGCTTATCTGAATCCACCTCTGGAAAGTTGATCCGATCTTTTTCCAGCAGGTCTTTAATAAATTCAAAGTAATTTGTGTTCGATACTTCCCTGAATTTCACAGCTTTACTGAGTTGCGTGCAATCCCAGTTATCCAGCAAAATATACGCACTGTAAAACTGCTCTTTACAGCCCGTTGTCTGAAGTTTTGTCGCAACCTCATTCAGAGCATGTGTGCGATTAAATTCATTTTTAAACAGTTCACTAAATTCTGTCGGATGCTCCATGAGCACATACATCAGAATCTTTTTAAACGCTAAGTAGTTCAGGTGTTCACCCTGATCTAAAAGTGTTTTAAAGAAGTTATGGAGCGGTTTTTTATCACTACGGTGATGAAAGAAATCCATTAACCGATCCATGATCAAATCATGCTTGCCACAGAGCTTATTAAACTCAGCGACACCCCGTTCACCGTTAACCAGCTCAACTAACCCTTTAAGGAAGTTATCCCCTGCAGGATTGTAAATACTGCGGCTATCGGTATACGTAAACGTGTAATCGTAAATTTCAGATGTAGCCCGAAAATCTTCACCCTGATCCCAAATAGACAGCGGCCATAACGGTGAGTTAATTAGATGACTGAAGGCATTCAGCGCAGGGTGCTCCTCACCCTCCAACTGCGGCAAATGCTCATTCAAGTAATCAACTACATACTTAAAATTAAAACCGTCCTTACAGCGAAACACAGGCGCTTCAGCGAATGCTTTATTAATCGTATCCGTAAAGCGTGGATTAAAATTAGGCCTGCCTAAAAAATAGGTTGGCTGGATATAAACAACCCATTTATTTTGATCAGAAATCAACTGCATCTCATGGTGCGCTGACATCAGTTCAGGATGGTTAATAACCAGCTCTTCACCCCAGTCGATTAGCTGCCAATCAGTCAGGAAATGATGGGTTTCAGAAACTGTCAGCTCTGCATTGGAGAAGCGTGAAAACCAACAAGCTAAATCATCGTAATAAGTTTCTTCATCAAAAATGTCGGTCATCATCAATTCCTCTTAAAGTGATGGAATCTCACTTCTTACCCGCTTAGGTTTCTCCATCATTGCATCAAGCGTTTTCACTAATTTCAGCCTGAAGGCTTCCATTTCTTGCGGATTCACATCCGACATAAACGCGTGATGACTTAAGCTCTCTAACTCATCCAGAATCGCTGGATTTCGATCCCTACGCGCTTGCTTGCGCTGAGTATACAGATACGTTAACACCTTCTGCTGAGCGGTGGTTGTCATCTTACAAACGCTTCGATAGTACGCCGTGCTAATGACATAACCATTCGCTTTTGTGCAGACGTAGGCATATACCTTCATCGAGATACCGCAATACCGCTCTGCTGCATCGAGTAAATCTAAAGACCATTGATCTTGTTGTTTAACCCGCTCAATCAATCGGATTTTTGATGCAGTAATGTACTCTCTGATATCAGATTTATGCTCTGCAGTAAGCGCAGAGCAACCGTTCTTCATTTTGATAAAATTAGTTAAGTGATTGCACAGCTCAGATTCTTCATTCAGTACTGCCTGAAACGTTCGACCTTCTGTAAGATCGACAGAGATTAAGACTTTAAGGTCTTGCTCCTTAATCTTTATATTAACGTCATCGGCATACTGAATAGACATCACTACAAGCTCTCTAAATCGTTTCTAATAGGTCTTTCAAATGAAGAACTCAGTAGCTTAGAAGCTTTCGCTAGCTGCCTATCCAGCTTCCTCTGCAGCTCTGAAGTCATCTTCCAATGCATCACTTCGTTATCAGTCATTGCATACAGTAGATCCAGCTCCTCTGGCTGAATTAAACCGATCTCTTTGAAGGCCTTAACCTTGTGCTTAATCGCACGATAAAGTGCCTGACAAAAGAAGGCTGCGGAGGTAAGGCGTACCACCTGATCCGCATCGTGATCATCCACTGCAATAAAGAACTGTGTCAGGTTGCGAATACGCTTAGCTGACCAGTTCTGATGTAAACCATCCATTGTGGCTAGTTCAGCATTAACGTTTTCGTTAATCGTGCTCATGATGGTCATCTGCTTAGTCAGATCGACTTTCCATTCATGTGCTTTTTCAAAGAATGCGATACACGCATTTAAGTACGCATCAAAGGCTTCACACTCTTTGATATTCGGTGCAGTGATCCACTCACAGAGGTTTTCCATGTCAGCGAAATCACCGCTGAAGCTGGCATGAGTAAACCCGCCATCAATAGAGACCTTGCCGCAAATACACCGCTGATAATCATGATCATGCGTACTCTCCAGAACCTGCTGGCAGTTCTTACATTTCGCGGCATTTCTGACCAAAATTGAGTACATAATCTTATGGCTCACTCACTTAACCTTTTTACAAAACGGCAAGAGCTTTGCTCCATTACGCGCATCATCGATGCCTCTGTGCTGAAAGCCTTCAAACTGCTGACCACGACTTTCCAACATGGAGCGCATACTGCGTGATTTGTTAGCTTTACCCGTTTCAGGATCAATCCAAAGTGTTTTTAAATTAAGGTAATGACCTTTCTCTCCACCGAATAACGTTTTCAGATAAGCGCCTTTACCCAACTTCTGTTCTTTATGTTTTTCACAGAACGCATCCAGCGCTTCCTCGGTGTATTTCCCTGTATTATTAAAACCAAGCTTAGGGGCGCTTAATTCCAGCTCCGCAAGCTGTTTACGTAGCTGTAGATAGTCATACTCACCCACGCTGCACATGGAAATTTGACCGTCAAATTTCTCTAAAAAAGCATTCATCATCTCTGCTACTTCAGAGAAGAGGGGAGCGTTCTCTACATCGTTCTGAGTGATCGATGTCAGTTTGGTGCAAAACTCAGTGAGTACAGGGTTCTTAACGGGTTTAACAAAGGTCTGAAATTCTTCCAAAATAGTGCCATCGGCTTTCGCCAGTACTGCACCAAATTCGATAATTTCACCTTCCTTGCTCTGATTAAACTCATCGTTTTCACAACAAGTTGCTTCAAAATCAACCATGAAATACAGCATCTTAATGCACCTCAGGACAGGCATGCTCGATGCCATCAAATGCGTTAAAAACTTCCTGTGAATCCCTGACCGCACGCTGATGTTTGTTCACGCGGCGTGCCAATTTTCTGGATTCATCATCAATCTTTTTCTGCCAGTAGCTTTCAGCAGCTACGGCTTTATCCAGCTGCTTGTACGCTTTACGCAGCAGCGTTAAATAAGATTTAGGAATACCTTCAGATTCACCATGCTCAATGGTGAGCTTTAGCAGCTCAACAGAATCGATAAGGTCATCATCAACAAGGCTTTTGGTATGCTTTGAGAGGTTGCGAAGTCCGACCCAGAAGTTGGACATCTGCTTGAGGTTTGCCTCAACTGCGAGTTTGGTATTGAGGTCAAAAACTTTTTGTAAATCTACCTTTGCGTTCATGAGATCGCTTCCTTGATTGGCGATAAACAAAGCACATAAACCATGTGCTCAACACGCCCCAAAACACACCTAAAATTAAAAATGAAAAACTGATACCGCTCTCTGTTATCGAGCCACGTATAAGCAAGGTTGCTAAATACGCATTCCAAAGCCAATATGGGTAAACGAACCAGTTATCTTTCATACAAGTTATATCGTTTTAGGTTTTATTTGTCAAGTAATATATGATCTATGCATCATATAAAAGAGTTAACACAAAAACTATTCGTGCAAATAAAAAGGGGGATCAATGATCCCCCCCTAAACTCAACGATAACTCTGAACAAGGCGTTTCCAATGAAGGTTAACCGAGTAGAATATGACACCGATTATATCAAAACTTAAATTCCTGTCAAGTTTTTTATGATATATATGTCATATTTTTTTGACAGGCTAATTAAAAGGCATCAATTTAAATAAAATGAGTGATATACCGTCCTATACAATTAAATCCCTTCGTAAAGCATTAGGTATAAATACCACGCTATTAGGTCAACGGATTGGCATTACACAAACAGGTATCACCCGATTAGAGCAGCGTGAAGAAGAGGGCACCATTACCATTGATGCACTTAAACGCGCAGCACAGGCACTGAATGCTGAAGTAAAGATTGAGATCATTCCAAACCAACCTGTTGCAGACATGCTGTATCAACAGGCAGAGAAAAAAGCGATTGAGGATATCCAACTGGATATTCCTGACAACGAGAAACAACCGCTTATTGAAACCCGTATTAAATGGTATTTAGAAAATCCGAAACGGATCTGGAAGGATGAGGTTCGGCGTGAAGATCTGGCCATCGAGCCAGAACACACGCCACGTCTTGCTAGGACAGACTGATTATATGTCCCGCTGGTGAGTGTGAGAATACTTTGAAGTCTTCTCAGGACGTTTTTCTTTTAGGAATTCATATCCTTCAGGAAAAACAGATTCACCATGCGTCCACATCAGATCCCAGAAATCATCAGGGCGGGCTGATTCATTGATCAGATTCATAAAGCAGACAAACTGCTCAGGCTCGTAAAAACTGCGTGCCTGACTAGGGTGGCCCACCCCGATATCACCGAACCCTGACTTCATATAGTTCAGGTCATAGGTGAAGCGGTAGCCACCTTGATCACAACGAGTGTAAACACCCGCATAGCAATCATTAAAATAAACGTGCAAGGTCTGCTCTGTCATGATGCTTCTCGCTTCATAGTGAAATTCGCATCAAACGGCACATCCGTGCGAATCAATTTAATACATGGGCCTAATGCAGCAGAGCGGATCTCAAACATTAAACCGTTATCTGATTGATCCTTGCTCACCATGTAGCTCAAAATCTTAATGATCTGTTCCGCATCAATATCGCCCAAATGTTCAGCCAACTTATGCGCGGATAAGTTCTCAAACTTACAATCACCAATCACTTCATAGCGATAGAAACGCTCATACTCCGCAAAGATTTCATAGAAGAAATCCATGTTCTTCGACATAAAGGCTTTCTGCTGACTGATCTTCTCATCAGCTTCCTTTAAGCCCTGCATAATATCATTCAGGGTTAGGCTCTCTTCGATACTCATGATCTGGCGATGCAGGTCATCACAAGTATCTTTAATCACCTCAATCTCATACAGCTTGTTTGTCAGATCATCGAGATTCTTCTGATCTTGTGGTGATAATACTTTACCCATAAGCCAGCCCTCGCTGCTTATGTTTACTTTTCGCCTTTAACGATTGATTTAAACCTGACTCAGCTTCAAGCAGCTGAGCAATCAGGTTCATCGTTAACTGACTTTTTGGTTTTGCTTTGGTTGCACTCATATTCAAGTCCCTTTGAATCAGTGTTAATTAGGTAATCTCAATGCCATACAGCTTTGGAGGTGCCTGATAGTTTGGATTGATCAGCTGATACGATCCGCCATATCCGTTCTCAAACTCAAACAGCTCTTGAGAAAAATCATGCGCATCCAGATCGTTTAATGCGGTAATGATCTGATCCGTACTCATGGCATTAATGCCGCCGATCACATCGTACATCTCACAGCAATCACCCTCATTGCGCTCATTAATCACTTCGCACTCAAACTTATGTGCCTGATCCAGCTCTAGCAGTTTTAATTTAAAACCGAGCTTGGCCACAGCCGCATTGAGATCCAGTGCGGATTCACCAACTGCCTTATGGGTTTTCACAAGCTTAAACACTGCTTGTGAATCCTCCTGAGAAAGCGGGTAGTTCGCACCCAAGTTCATCAGGCACTCACCTGTTTTCTGCGTGGCTTCACCCTGTTTCTTTACATGGCTGTTGGAGACTTCCATCAGCTCTTTAACTAACTCTGATACCAATTCAATGTGCATATTAACGCTCCTTGTTAATCGTTGATTGTTGCCACTAAATCCAGTGCCAACATGTGAATCATTCGTTCATTTTGTTCAATTTTCATCTGGTTTAACCAGTTTCTTTTCGCCAGTGATAACACCTTACGGCGCTGATCAATACTGGCTTTACGGTTCTCTGGACGGTTATAGAATTCCATATTTTCATCTGCTAATTCTGAACCGAACTCAGACGTAGCTACAGTCTTAATTGAGCTAAGTAAGCTCTCCTGACCCTCAAACCCTTCTTCAACCACAGGCAACGCCAAATGGTTAAATGCGCCATGTTCAATCAGATTCCATTGAGCATAGCGGATATGGTCATCAACCAGTGTTAATGTCTCTGGATTTTCCAGATCCTCCCTCACCTGACCGAGTGGCAGATAACCCTCTTCATTCTTATACAAATTAGACATCAGGTAAGTTGAGTCCAATGCGGCATTGTATTGCACCTCTGAGCGCTCCTGAGACGTATCTACGAGCACTCTGGGTGATGAGTAAGCTTCCTTCTCTTCTTCCGTCATGGTGATTGCAGAGCCGTTCTCAGCCAGCAGAATACCACTCCCTTCAGTACCACTGAATTTAGTGATGTAGTTCTTCTCCATACGGGAAATGCCTTCACGGGTCGTGTTCTCTCGACCTCGCTTCACCAAGATATCGACAACAGCTTCTTCCACTGCCTGATTACATAGAGATTTTGTGAAATGATCTTGGGTCTTGTTCTCAACACACATCGAGGCGTGAGCGCCCACCATTGAGGTAATGGCTTCATGATTAAACCGATGCGTATCCGCCTGTGATTTATAGAGAATACCTGCGCGGGTATTATTCTGGTCAGCGTATAGCTTCGCAAAGTGCTGTTCAGCCTCTTTAATCATATCTAAAGCTTCCAGCTCCATCTCAATCAGGGAATTCAACTGCTCCTGACCTGATTGCACCACTGACGTAACAATGTGATTAATATCTATAACTGGGCCTCCCTTAAATTTCCCCCAAGCATGCGCCTGCATAGGCATTAGGAAGGACACAGCTATTGCTGCACTTAATATCTTTTTCTTCATACAACCTCCTGTTGTTAATGTCTCATCCATGAGATTTAGAAAAGGCGCTGAAGGCGAGGGGTGTATACGCTATACGATGACACTAAAGAGCCGCCTTCTGGTCGCGCCTGAGCTTCGCCTGAGGAGGGGAAGTGCAGGGGATTAATACCTTTTCTAGCTATTGTTGATAATACGGAATGCTAACATAATTTATTATATTTGTCAAGGAATAATAAAGAGTTAGCAGCACGATAACGGTTTATGATTAACGCACATCATCTGTGATTAATATCCATAACCGTCATCGTTATCCCATTTGCTGGTTTTCTGAAAAACCTTCTGACGTTCTTCCTGATGCTTACGAGAAGACTCAAGAAACTCTTGCTGAAGCGTTTCAGCTTCCTCTCGTTTCTTCTTATCTTTTTTCTTATCTTCGATCCATGCCAGCTCTTCAGCTTCACGCAGCTTATTCTTAAGGTCTTTCAGTTCCTGCTGCATTTCAATCAAAGAGGTCGATACATTCGCAATATTATTAAAGGTAAATGTTTTAGGCGGATTTACCTTTTCATCTATCCTTTTTTCGAGCTTGGTAATGGCATCCTGCAAATCAGTAATATGCATAACAATATCCTTTTGTTATTCGTTGAGTTTCTATGAATAGTATAATGGTGTTTTATAAAAGGACGGGTACTATTTAATTAAAAGGCCATATCCAGCAGAACTATAAACACAAATCAAACAATGATTATTATATTCAACAAGTAATTTTGAAGATTTAGGCCAAAAACATCGCAAATATATGACAAATATTGAAGTTTTTTAAACATTTCTAAGATTTTAATGACTTAAATATCTCTAAATTGTGCAACACTTCCCCTCATCAGGTGAGGGACAGCAGCGTTAAAGCAGCTTCAGCTGCGTAAACCCCTACGCTGCACAACGAGAAGGAAGCGCAAGCTTTCTTAGAGGCGTTAGGCTTTTCTAATATCGGTGTGGTCATTTATGGCCACATCAATTTTCGTTTTTTCTTTGTTCCCAAGAAGAACCGAGCGGCGCGAGGATGTTCCCAACCGAGCGCGTGAGTGCGAGGATGATTCCAACCGAGCCGCTGATCGTAGCATAGCGGAGATCGGTGAGGTTCCTTGGGGACAACAATTCCGATTGGGAACAATGAGTTTATTGTCCTCAACGGTTTTCCATCAGCTGGCGATAACATTATGTTAAGCAGGCAGAGTTCGTACTACGAAGATCTGGCTGATCGGGTAGGGCAGGCGATCTTTTGTTTTTTTGATTGATCACAACAAGGGGTGTCTTCAAGATACCTTACAAGTCTACGCTTCTACATGACTACAAGTGGATACGTGTATATGTATACACATCACCACAACTACACATCGACACCTATACACTTCACCACATCTATACATCTGCACTTCAGCACATGCAGACTTCAACACTTCAACACCTGTAGAGATCTACACTTCACTACATCAACACCTCTACACTTGGCTATCTCTACACTCATACACTTCTATCTATCTACACCTCAACACTGGATAATGCCTACTTGTCTATATGTGTATATGTCTACACATCTACACTTGAGGACAACAACACATCAGCACTTGGAAGCAACCAACCAGAGAGGAGGGGAGGGCTGGCCCCTCAACTCCGAACTGATCATTTGCTACCAACTCACTTTAATCAGCTCGCTCATAATCCATCAATATTCTGAGCTTACCTACCTATTAAACTGAGCGAGTGTATATCAGTTGTTTCCAACAAACTGATCGATCTGGCCTGCTTCAACTTCGTACTACGAAGATAAGAATTCCATCGAAGGTGAACAGGGCAGGCGGCAGATCTTGATAACAACATAATCAGTAAAATGCATTTTACCTCTAATATCATGTTAAGAGATCTCATCCAATACTGCGGTTAAACCTAGCAGACCACAGGATTAAAAATCTCAATGGACGCTGATCCCATTACAAAAGGTGAGGCAAAAGTTCACACCTCACCAACACCCCATCACGACTGGGATGCAGCAACCATAAAGATCAAAATAGGTGAGGTGATCGTTTACACTTCAGATTCCGATAATGGATCTACCTCATCTCTAAAACTGACAAACTCAAATCGCTCATGATCACTTAACGACATCAATAACCGCTGGCCAAGTTCACTTTGAAGATAAATTGTAGGATCGATACCCTCTGATAAATCGCACTTGTATCGAACAATCAACTGATTAAAACCTAACGACTTCAATTCACTCATCACCACATCTCTCTTTCATCCAGTTTCAAATCACTATTATCCAACAACTGGAAGAAAGCGATGTCGCGCCAAGCAACGATTTTCACCATCTCATCCGCAATCGATCCGAGTGCCATAGTGTGATAATAATGATAATTGGGTTATGTCGTTGTGGTTGTGGCATGGTGGGTGTGGTAATGCAGTAGTGGTGTGATGGTTGTGGTGTTGTAGTCAAGACACAGTGGTTATGCCAGTTAGTCCAGATCAGTTGTGGTCAATGCAATTCGGTTGGTATCAATGCAGTCAGTGCAAATTGTCCATAGAAATCTGTGCAAGTCAGATTTGAGCTTTCGCCTGTGAGTCTGCCAACAGAAATGGTGAACGGAAAATTCAGCTTTCGCAGGGTAGCCGATCCAATATAAGCAGACGGTTTCAATAGAGTGAAGTGAAGTGAAGTTGGTATCAAGCGCCAAGCTCAGCACTGGTGAGTAATAGCGCAGATGCCAAACAAACGGATGAAGTAAATCGGTAATGAGGTGAGTGAACTGTGGATCTGAATTTTACCTCACCTCTGGGATTTTCATTCGTTTACTTCACTCCCCTGCTTCGCATGGATGGTTGATACCAATCGATATAGAATGATCGATTGCGGATGAGATGGTGAAAATCGTTGCTTGGCGCGACATCGCTTTCTTCCAGTTGTTGGATAATAGTGATTTGAAACTGGATGAAAGAGAGATGTGGTGATGAGTGAATTGAAGTCGTTAGGTTTTAATCAGTTGATTGTTCGATACAAGTGCGATTTATCAGAGGGTATCGATCCTACAATTTATCTTCAAAGTGAACTTGGCCAGCGGTTATTGATGTCGTTAAGTGATCATGAGCGATTTGAGTTTGTCAGTTTTAGAGATGAGGTAGATCCATTATCGGAATCTGAAGTGTAAACGATCACCTCACCTATTTTGATCTTTATGGTTGCTGCATCCCAGTCGTGATGGGGTGTTGGTGAGGTGTGAACTTTTGCCTCACCTTTTGTAATGGGATCAGCGTCCATTGAGATTTTTAATCCTGTGGTCTGCTAGGTTTAACCGCAGTATTGGATGAGATCTCTTAACATGATATTAGAGGTAAAATGCATTTTACTGATTATGTTGTTATCAAGATCTGCCGCCTGCCCTGTTCACCTTCGATGGAATTCTTATCTTCGTAGTACGAAGTTGAAGCAGGCCAGATCGATCAGTTTGTTGGAAACAACTGATATACACTCGCTCAGTTTAATAGGTAGGTAAGCTCAGAATATTGATGGATTATGAGCGAGCTGATTAAAGTGAGTTGGTAGCAAATGATCAGTTCGGAGTTGAGGGGCCAGCCCTCCCCTCCTCTCTGGTTGGTTGCTTCCAAGTGCTGATGTGTTGTTGTCCTCAAGTGTAGATGTGTAGACATATACACATATAGACAAGTAGGCATTATCCAGTGTTGAGGTGTAGATAGATAGAAGTGTATGAGTGTAGAGATAGCCAAGTGTAGAGGTGTTGATGTAGTGAAGTGTAGATCTCTACAGGTGTTGAAGTGTTGAAGTCTGCATGTGCTGAAGTGCAGATGTATAGATGTGGTGAAGTGTATAGGTGTCGATGTGTAGTTGTGGTGATGTGTATACATATACACGTATCCACTTGTAGTCATGTAGAAGCGTAGACTTGTAAGGTATCTTGAAGACACCCCTTGTTGTGATCAATCAAAAAAACAAAAGATCGCCTGCCCTACCCGATCAGCCAGATCTTCGTAGTACGAACTCTGCCTGCTTAACATAATGTTATCGCCAGCTGATGGAAAACCGTTGAGGACAATAAACTCATTGTTCCCAATCGGAATTGTTGTCCCCAAGGAACCTCACCGATCTCCGCTATGCTACGATCAGCGGCTCGGTTGGAATCATCCTCGCACTCACGCGCTCGGTTGGGAACATCCTCGCGCCGCTCGGTTCTTCTTGGGAACAAAGAAAAAACGCCGCTGCTCAGCGCAGCGATGAATGAAGTAAACTTCATTCTAATAAGGAATCCAATATTATGCTGCGCATCGATCAGGGCATGGCCCTGCTCTCTTTGCGTGGCGTAGGGGTTTACGCATATCGCAACACGTTGCTCATGCTTTAACGCCACGGGCATTCACCTAGTGGGGAGGATGGCACCGGATTCCAAAGTGCACAAAAAAACCGGAAGGTAAGTTCCGGTCTTCTGAGATAATTATCTAATTAAAATAATTATTTTTTTGCAGCTTCGCGCTTTTTCTTACGGGCTTTGATGTCTGCGGAAGTGCAGGTGCCATCTTCCATCTGATCGAAACGATCATTAACAAAATCACTGAGATTAAGATCATCCATCATAGCCATGAGTCTTAATTTCTTCAGTCGTGATTTTGAGATGCGTACATGGAAAGAAGTGCCTTCATCTTCTTTCTCATTAGTCTCTTCTGTTTCGACTGTTTCAGGTTCTGTTTTAACTTCAGGCTCCGCTGCAGGCTGCGTAGCCTCTGAAGTTTCAGTTGTTTCCTGTTTTGTATCTGCTTCAGGAATGTCCTCGCGGATAATAGCTTTAGCCGCTTCTTTTTCTGGATGTGGTTCTACATCATCTTTTTTCGAATTTAGTTTAACCACTGAACCTAGCAGGCTTGAACCTTGTTCTTTTTGCTCTGTTTTTTCTGTTTTCTTTTTAGCTACCATGTCGCATCTCCTTATGCTGATTTCTGTTCTTTTTCGCCATTCAGGATGGCAAAGGCTTCATTGATAATCCCCGCAATCTCTTGCTTGGAAGGGTGGTCATCTCCTAGATCGACCACGGTTTCCCCGCGACCAACGAGCTTCTTAACTTCCTCGTAGCGGTGGGTTCGAGACTTCATTACAGGTACGCCAAGCTCTTGAGCAGCGTTTGAGATCTCGCGGCCAAGCACTGTGTTTTTACCGGCCATCGTGATCAAGAAGCGTGCTTCGAGTTTAGTGTCTGTGCCTTCAATGAGTTCCAAGCGTTCAACTACGGTTGAAGCCAAGTGCTGAGTTGCCAGTAGATCCAGTGCGGAAGGCTGAACAGGGATAAGGAAGAGATCAGATTGTTTAAGTACTGTCGCAGCACATTCAGGTGCTCGCGGTGCGCCATCAACAATCACTAAATCGTAAGGCTGAGAAATCTCTTTCAAGCCTTTAAGTTGTTGTAGGGTATCCAGTCCAATTACTGGAAATCCGAAACCTTCTTCTCCCGCCAGAGTTTGCCAGTCTCGTGCTGAACGCTGTGGATCAGCATCTACGAGGGCCACTTTTAGTCCAGTTGCGGCTGCAACAGTGGCCATATTTACAGCTACCGTTGTTTTACCAACGCCGCCTTTATCATTCCAAAGTGAAGCAATATATGCACTCATAAAACGATTCCTTATGTTTAGAGTTAATTATTTATTAGTTGAGTTTGTGTCTGATATTAATTTCAGACTGCCATTACTTTAACATAATTAAAACAATATGTCAACACATATACACAAGTAGGCATGTATAAGTGTTGATGTATACACGTATACACATAAACAAGGTAAATCTATATTTATCAATAGGTTATAAGCAGTGCGTTTACATCATATGCAGTTGAATTTCTCAAACTCTCCATTATTCCTTGACAAATATACTAAAGTCTGTATAATGGTCTATATTATTGGCAAGGGATTCCACCCGAAACAAATACAAGGAATGTAATAATGAAGCTACTTAAAAGAACAGAGAAGGTTTTCGATCAGTTAGTTAGTAATGTTGAAGATTATAAAGCTCGTAATGATCATGAATATGAATTGAAGAAGCTAGATAAAGCTACACGCTCTTATGCAATTAACTCAACGGGCGATTGCTGCGTGGGTGATGAGGTACTTTTTATTGAAAGAGTTTGGGAGCGCAAAGCTATCAATAGGTTTGGGAAGATGGCTAATGTTTTGGCTGATTACAATCTGGTTGAAGCAAAAATCATTAAAGACTCATATGGAAAAAATAAACAGCAGCATACGTTCACGCTTCAGCTTAAAGATGGTTCAAAAAAGCTGATTAAAGGCCGCAATCTTTACGGTATTAGTGTTTGGCGCAAGAAATGGAAAAACGAAGAAGAAAGAGTGGGGGTATTGTCTGAAAAACATGAGCGCGGAGCTGCTGCGAGGCAGACTCGCTATGAACGCAAGGCTCGTATTGAGTTTTGATAATTTAGTAGAGATTAAAGCCCTGTAGGAAACGGAGCAACTTAACAGCTGGAGAATGTTATGAGCAGTGAGATACGTTTTAGTCTAAATAAAGGTACAAACAACCGATTACTGTCAGGTCATCGGTATGTGAATTACATCGCTCATTTAGAAAAGTCTGTGGAGTTTTACCTTTCTGAATACAGTCAGCTGGATATCATTTTCGATATCAACGAACAGCATGTCGATCTCCTCATTGATTCTATCCAGACTGAAGAATCATTACGTCCTACCTATCATGACAGCTTGGAATACATCATTGAGTATTTCTGGGACACCATTGAACAGAATGAAGCCTTTGAATCAGAAGAGGAGCGTGAAAACGTTCGTCAGAAGTGGTCTGACTTGTTGGCGAAAAGCGATGAGCTGATAGGCCGGGAAAACGAAGCTGAAAAGAAAGCTGAATCCGCATCCAACATGCGTGATTACGCACTTTAAAAGGATTTAATAATGGAAGAAGAAAAGAAGAATGTTTGCCTAGAATGGGAGATCCAGTGGATCAGGGAAAACGTGGATCGATACGATTCGCCCCTTCATGCAGAGGCTGTTATTAAGAATATTGAAAAGCGTTATTTGCTGGCAGAGAAAGACAAATATATCGCTGAGCTGGAAGCTGATGCAGTCAAGATGATTGAAGAGCTTAATGATCGTATTGATGCACAGGAAAAAGCGACAGAGAAGGCTGTAAAACAGTATCAGACACTGCGTAATTCACTACTGGTGCCAGTGGATTCGATCCAGAGTTCAGGCCCTGTGGATGCAGCAGAACCCGTTGAATGGAGTGATTGTCCTGCGTGTCAGGCGGAAGATGCATTACAGTTCTACGAGGCTGAGCATGGTCGCTGCCATTCAGGTCGTTATGCGACTTCACATGAAGCTCATTATTTCTGTAATGAGTGTAATCAATTCTTTAAAGATCCAGAGGGTTAATCATGCCAAAGGGATATACCACTGTTTTGTTTGAAGGCGGCAGCATGAATGGTGAAACCATTGAAGCGGTGCCGTTGAACCAGATCGCACCTGAGATCGTGATGCAGGTCGGAGAGACATGGTTCGGTATGCCTTCACCTGAAGGCTGTACTGATGAAGCCGCAATGGTGATCTATAAGGGCGAAATTGATCCTGTGCTCTGGGATTCCTACCGTGCCGATGTCTACACCAAACGTGATCAAGGTAAGAACGATTCTGGAGTGGTGTATGAGCACAAAGAACGCATTATGGTGCAGCGTTGCCGAGCGGCTACAAAGTCAGGCAAGCGCTGTAAAAATACCGCTCAGGATGAGCAAATTGGACTGTGTAAAACGCATTTAAAATAAGGATTGTTATGAATACGGATGTTCAACCAGTGAGTTTAGAAAAGAAGCCAACGCTTACCCGTAAGCAGAAGGTTGTTAATGCCTTAAAAGCATTTTTAGAAGGCACTGTTAAAACCTTCAATTTTGTGGCTTTCATGGTGGGTACGATTTACATCATGCACCACACGACAAGCATTGTCGGATACAACTATAAGGTTGCTGAATTTAACAATCAGTCCCTGTTCTTCTCTGACTACACATGGACATTCCGAAATGGTCGCGCACACACCGATGTTGCTGATTGGAACCTTAATGAGCTGCGAGGGAAGGATATTCCTGAAGAGGGTATTCCTGTTGGCCAGATCTGCAGTGCGTTTACGCCTGTGAGCCAGTACGGGCCTTACTTAAGCTTGGTTGAAGGTTCAGAGCATAACTACTGCTGTGGCGGCAAACCTGAAGCCTTTACACCGTATAAAGATGTTGATGGCTACCGCCATTACCTCTGCGGTGAATTTCCGATGACCGCTGAATTTAAACGCCCTCTGGAAGAGGCAATTCAGGCGAGTCGGATTCGATAACTCAACACAACTGAACGATAAGGACATCAAAATGAAACATAAAAGTCAGGACGAAATAGACAAGCACCGAGAGTATGTAGAACGCCGTTTAGAGCAGCGTTTTATGCTGGCTCTGGGTGATGAGCATGCGCTTGAAGAACCCTATTGGGATATCGAGCGAAACCATCAACAGCAAGACAGGGAACCGTCTTCTAAGTAAAAGGAATTAATATGATTGAATTAATCACCCAAAAGGATTTGGATGCACCTTCAGCGTTTCGCGCCTTCTGTGCAACGGTGAATACCATAGAAGAATATAGTCCGTACCACACAGCATTTATGGCGGCTTTTCATAAAGCTTTTCCTGACGGTAAGCCAACAGAGGCAACGTGTCAGGATGGTATCTATGCCCGTATGGGGTTGTACGGGATCTATCTTAATCTGATTACGACCTCCAGTATTACTGAAGATGAGTTGCTGGACATTACCTATGTGGTCAGTCAGATGGAGCGTTATCAAGATCAGCTCCTTAACCAAGGAGAGTATGTCTATTCCTTCGGTCATTTCTTTAATTTAAATGAAAATCTGATTCAGATTGCAAAGCGTAAGTGTGTTTCTACACAGTCGTTCAAGGAGGTGATGTATGGTCAATGAATATACCTTTGAGCGACACAGCATCACCTATGAGCAGGAAGATCAGTACATCAAATACATCTCTGACGAACTGCGCTCAGGCAATCATCTGATCTATAAGATTGATGCAAAGCTCATCGAGGATCATTACGAAAACCACTGTAATAGCTACAACATTATGGTGCCGTTGAATGAGATGGATTGCATGGTTGTAAGCTTTAAGGATAACGCTTTCATCTCAGGTATTGTCAGCAGTCATGCCTGTATGCAAAGCCCTGATCTGTATCACAAGCCGTATGAGAGAAAGCTGAAGCGAACCGAATATCTCTCGATTGAGCAGGACGATTTAAAAGACTTTCTGGATTATCACTATCCATTACGTTCTGATAATCAGCGGGAGTTTTTAGTTGAATTATCGGGAATTTTTACCGTATTAGGGCAGGACAAAAAGCTTAGTTATATGGAGATCTCTAGCTTTATGTCATTGATGGGCATGATGGATAAACTCAATCAGGGCATCACGGTGATCTCGCATCCCAAAGATGAAAAGTTTAATTCTGTAAAAACTCAATTTGGTTTTTACGCATAAGAATTAAGGGGCCACACTGAGTGGCCTTATCTTTTATCCTCTACTATTACTTGACAAGTATATTTATCGTTATTAAATTAATGGTTATCGGTTTTAGTCAAATGGATTGAGTTATGTCTGTATCGCTTGCCAAACATATCTTTAAAGAAGGTAGGGTGTTAACCACCTCAGATCGACTGTCTGAGGTCTTGGATATTCTGCAAGTCGATATTTGGTTTAGTGCAAATCCAAAAGCCTATTTATTTAAAAGTCGTACCTTTAATGTACAAGGTTCGTATTTCAGTACTGCATTAGAACTGGAGAACTACCTGTTTCATCAGTACAGCTTGTTGGTGCATGTGTACGAAGGCGGATCAGTCAGTCCTAAGGATGCAGACAATCTGGATAAGTACACGCCCTTAGGTAATCCACGTTTTATGTGTGAGTTCCTGTCTGCTCTGGATCGTTCTGTTCTGATTGATCCTCATAATGAGGTGCACAACAGCTTAATTATGAAGAGTGAAGAGTTTAGGGTGCTAAACTATAAAACTCTGCTGAAGATCTTAACTGATGAGGGTTTCAGGCCGATCCTCAGTCCTTCTGAGATTGAGGTTCTGCAGGGTATTGAAGAGCTATGTAATGACCGTACAGCACTCCTAACACCAGATCGTGAAGACTATGATCGCCTGTGTGATGTCCTGCTGTATAACCTGAAAAACCTTAATTCAGAGACTGTCGAACAGGAAAAATCAGAATTATTCTCCCTTTAACAAACTATAAATGATTCATCTTCACTGAATACGGAGTTTGTGTCCAAATTCCTTAATATTCCTTGACAAATATTTGAAACTCTATTAATATATAGAGTATGGAAAGTCAACGGATCGACCTTCCATTTGAAAATATTTTTTTAAAACATAAAAACAAGGAAGTGAATTATGAGTTATTCTATAAACAAGTCTGTTGTAATCAATGGCATTCTAATCGACGTTAAAGCATCTCTTGAAGATGTGTTTAATCCCTCTATGTCCAGTTCAGATGAGCTAGTTGCCAGCTTCTCTTATTCCATTAACGATTCTGAAGTCGATATCACCTCTATCGATGTAGAGCAGGGTGAGTTCACGAATGTTGATGAGAACACACTGTTTGATGACCTAACCTTGTTAGCTTATGAAGAAGATCTCATCACTGAGTTCGACACAATCCGCGACCACGAGCAGCTGCATGCGTTCTATGAAGCGATCATTAAAGCGGTTGAGTATAAGGCTGAAGATGAAATCATCTTAGGTGATGCAAACCAGAGCTTACTGGCAAGCATCGAAGAGATGATGTTTGAGGTCTGTGATCAAAAGGGTATCTCTGTGCCTGCGCACAATATCACGTCTTATGCGACTGAACCTGATCAACTGTTAGAGCACTTTAGTGCTGACAGTGAAGGGTGGTCAGCTCCCCGTCAAACGTTTGGTAATCCACGTATCTAATTAATACAGGCCCTGCACGGAGGCAGGGCTTTTTACCTTACTTATTTAATTTAATAGCACAGGGAGTGTGAAGATGAAAACTCAACTAGAAGACCAAGTAATCAATAAATTATCTGACTGGATAATCTCTAATCCAAGTAGCCGCCGTATTTCTGCGGATACCTTCATTATGGCGGTTAAAGGTGAAAACAATAGTGATGAGCTATTGGAATTTATTCAAGAGAAAACCGAAATACAAAAACCTTTCCAAATTATTGTTAATGGCTGCGTGTATGACATTAAACGCGTTAGTCGCAACCAGCTTCCTGATGCGAAACCAAAGGAAGATGGAGATCTAACAGGCTTTCCTGCTCTCTTTGCATATTTGTTCTGTGCTGTGATGTTTATTGGTATGACTGCAGAATTTATGAAGCCTAAAGGCTATTCAGTTAAGGATCATGGTTCTTTTGCGGTGATCCATATTGATTTTTCGGATGAGGACTATAACCGTATCTTTGATATCGAAGGTAAGGTCTCAAGAGATGAATTAGATCGCAGTTATTTTAATCGCTTTGGCGGTGTCGATATTGATCGTTATAAAACAACTATTGTGCATGTGAATGGCTTAATTACAGATCAGCTTTCTATGGGTAAATTTGATCCGAAAGCGATCTCGAATGCACTGAACTCTACACTTGAGTCTGTGCGTGAAAGCGGTTGGCATTCTTCATTAACAGGGCTTGTTGAGGTTAGTCCTGAAGAAGTTCACAACATCTATGTTTCCACGTACTTAGGCTGTGGCACCGACTGGATTAAAGCTAAGCAATTTACTTGCGAAAACTACAGTTGGGAGCAGCCTCATTTTAAAAAATCCTTAGAGGTTGCAAAGCTAAAAAGTGAACTCATGGAAGGTGTTCCTAGTGTGCATGAAGATTGGAAGCTTAACGAAATTGCCTACCTGACCTATAAGATGATCAAGACAAGTCCTGCTGCTGAAAGAGCCTCAATAGTTAGTGAGATCAGACTTGAGTTGATTGATAAAAGTAAAACTAACTAATTCACAAGGAGCGTGAACATGACTAAAGCAACAACATTAATTGAACAATTAGAAAGCTGGGAAGTGTCCTGTGGTATGTGCGGAAAGATCGGTGTTAAGCCTTTCCTGCTAGCCATTGAAGGCACAAGCAACCATCAATCAGTGATTCGCTACATCGAAGAAAACGTGGCGATAGGTATCGAATTCCAACTGATTCTGGATGGCCGTATTTATACCCTGAGCCGTGTTAAAACCGAAGTTAAGCCAGTGGTTCAGGAGATGGTGGCACCTGAAGGGGTGGAGGAGCCTTCTGTAGACGTTAAGGAAGATGCTGAGGGTGATCGTAAGCTTTCTCCATACGCAACCTTTGCCGTGTATATCTTTTCTATTATGGCCATTGCTGTGGTGATCTCAGAGTTTTCCAGTACGTTTGCTGTTATGTGGCCTGCGTTAATAGTTTTAGGCGGCATTTGCTACTGGGTGCATAAACGTCAGCAACCCAAGATGAAAGCTATCTTTGCTGAGATGGAAGCTCAGCACCAACAATAATAAATAAACAACAGGAGACTATGCATGGATGCATTACTAAAGGAAAAGGATAACCAGATCGCACAACTGCAACGCCGTGTGATCGAACTGGAAACGGCTTTAAGGATCGTTTCTACCTCAATAGGCTCTGTATTGACTTTACGATCAATTCAGCCTGAAAACTCACCAGAATTGATCTCGGAGTCAACTGAAGAACAGGTGCAAGCAGAAGCAGAGGTATCAACTGCACCGTCTGTCGAAACGCCACCTAAGCGTAAAACACTGGAATCCCGTTTACATGTTCAGTTAGAGAATTACGTTGTTCTGGTGAAACGCCATAATTCACCTAACTTTGTGTTGCTGCCAAGCGAGGAATTCTTGCCGTATTACGATGCGTTGGTTGCCCACAACCGAACAACCCTAGTACGCAGTCTGGAAGCAGGGGGCGCGTTAAAAACCCGCAACTATGCACTGCTGAATGCGGAGTATCCAGACAAGGTTCGCTTTATCCCTAAAGCTGAATACCAAGGCAGCTTAAAAGCAGGTCTTTCCTTAAGAGATAAATGGGTGTTCTCACTGACCAAAAACGAAGTGATCGAGGTTTTAACCTTTCAAGGCTTACGCTCTTACCTTCTGTTAGAAGATAAATCAGGCGAGCTGTTCCAGAATGTGTACCAACAGCTTAAGGACAGTACTGATTACGATATGGAGCCGATGTATCTGGAGATCGGCACCCTGACGTTTTCACCAAGACGGTTTCAATAATTAATTTAATAAATCACAAGGAGTGTGAGTATGGATGAGGATTATAAGGACTCGATTATTATTAATAACTTCCTAAATAAGGTTGGAGATAAGCTATCTAGATATGCTTTTAGTGTTCAGGCCCAAGATGGAGAGCTATTTAGAAGCATTAACTTAGATGCGTTTCTTGAATATTGTTATGTAATGGATAGAAGGTATCGGAATTATTTGGTTGATCGTATTTTAAATAATGCGAAAACAGCAAAGATAAAATTACCTAGAAATGAAGGCTTTGTTAAAATAGATAAAAGCTTGTCATTAGATAATATCAAGGATGACGATATTGTAAACCTCATACTCAAGAAGATTAGGGATGGTTCAATTGAAGAAGATTATGTCCTTAAGTTGGATAATTTTCATATCATAGTCAGACCTGCTAGTTGATTTTTTATCTTACAAGGTCGCCCTGAGCGGCCTTTTTCATCACTTTCTTAAAAAAACTTCCTGAAATCCAACTCGTTAATGATGCATCTCCACTAAATACGGAGTTATTGTCCAAACTCGCCAATATTCCTTGACAAGTATAATAAAGCCGACTAATATATATAGTATCAAAGGTCAAGGATTCGACCGATAACAAAAAAACAAGGAAGTGAAATTATGAAGAATTTAAATAAAGAACTACAATTAGTAAACGAATTAGTAAACCCATACAATATTTCCGCTGTTATCGATAATGAAGAACAGATCATTATCGTTCATGATGAAGATTCCCTCGCACTCGATTACCTCGCTAATGACAAAGGCGATGTTGTTGTCAAAAACGCAAAACACGTTAAGCAGATGATCAAAGCCGGTCAGTTTGATGAGATCAATGACCAGAACAACCAGAGCTACTACGCACAGGAGCGTGGCGTGATCTGGGAAGAAGATGAGTATTGCTTTGATGCGTATTCTCTTGACGATGTTTCTGATGTTTACGCGTCTTACCTATAAGGGTTAGACATCTCCATGCCCCTGAAATACGGGGCTTTTAATTCATTACTTAAAAGGGAATTTAAGATGAAAAAAGCAAACGGATACTCATTTAATAATGTTCAGATAACGGCTGAGCAAAAAGCACAACGTGAAGAGCAGGTTAAACGTAATAAGATTTTATCCGCATACCCTGAGTACAGCTCAGTGGCGTTTGAGAAGAGCCTTTCTTCTGCGGAACTGGAACGTCTCATTAAGTCAGATCAATTCAAAGAAGATTCTTCTTGTGATCCATTCTTTGCTGGCCTTGTTGGGTTTGGCCTTGGCATCACGTTGTTTTAAGGGGGGAGTCATTATCTCACTTTAATCAGCCCTGCCAAGCGCAGGGCTTTTTTTATATCTGTTAGCAACATAAGAAGCCACTGAGCAACCCCCACCCCTCAGGTGAAACCTAAATATAACGTTAGCTTTTAAATATTACTTGACAAATAATATTTATTATGATAATATTACCATACAAACTTTGAATTTCCTTGTTTTTAGTTTGTTAAGAGATACCTGTGTACTACCGAATTTACCAACACATCAGGTAGATCAAAAAAATTCTTTAAATTTGGGATGGGATCGGCTTCGGCTGATCCCTTTCTCATTCTAGTCTACATGAGTGATACATCTAACCTGTATATGATGCATCTATACCTAACTTCTCGTTATTCCTTGACAAATATATTATAATCTGCTAGTATCTGCCACATATATTTAAACCAACAAGGAATGTTGAATGAAATCACAGAATGATAAGGTTTCTCTCGATAAGATGGTTGAACGCCATAGAGAGGAACAAGCTGAACAAGTCTACATGATAGGTAATACTGAGCTGCCGCTTCGTATCGACCTTCTGAGCACTAAAGAGTCTGACGTATTCAAAAATGCCTATGTGGTTGAAGCTGAGTACTACGTCTTCAATCGTGTTTACCGCATGAAAACAAATTACTTCTTGCTGATGACTCCTGCGGAAAACTCTAAGAAGCTGGAGAGGCAGCAGCGAGATAACGTTAAGTTTCATCTCTCTGGATTTGATCAGCACAGCGGTGCTTACCACAGCTTTAAAGATTGGTTGTTTGATCTGGTTGAGCCACGTACTGCTGAACATGCAGAGGCAGCAGTTGAGCTGTTATTGCATGAGATTCAACGCCTGATTTGTTGCCGTTTACACTTCATTCAACACAACCCTTACTCCCGTATGTTGCTCACCGATGTGAAAGAGGAAGAGGGGTTTAATTGGTCATTTAAGAAAAGTGGTAAGGATTACCTGCTTTGTCATGATGACCGCATTGTAAAGCGTTATGAATTATTTACCGACATCTATGCCGATCTGATCAGCGACCATATGCGATGTCATTAGAAACAAACAAAATAAACTAACGAACCAACCACGGAAGGAGTTCATTATGAGAATGAGAGAAAGAAAGAAACATGTAGCGGATATTCCGATGAACAATCGGGAGAAAAATACCGTCAATAAGATTGCAGGGTTAACCCCTGATGAAACCTTAAAACTGATCAGTAAGATGGCCGAGAGCTGGCGCAGCTTCCACATCTGTCAGGCTGCACTGGAGAAAAATCCAAGCTGCTATGAATTTATTCGAGAGGAGTTTAAAACCCCTGAGAATACCTTCAAAGCGGTTGTAGCTAACCCTGACATGATTGCTCACGTTCCCTTCTATCTTAAAACAAAAGAGATCTGCGAGATTGCTGCGGGGCATGTATGGCACTCACTGCAATACATTCCTGAAAATTTCCGAACAGAATGGATCTGTCAGAAAGCGATTATGACGGATCATCGTCATTGGAATAACGCAGTCGCTAAAGGCTTAATGCCGGGTCAGCGTCATGCCAGTTTCCGTTATGTGCCGATCTTTCCAAGCAACAAGCTAAGCCTAAAAGAGATGAAAAAGCTCTCTAACTTGGTACAGCTCTATGATGCGCTGGACGGTCAATGTGAAGGCTTTGATCATTTTGTGGCAAATGTTGAGGCGAATATCAGAGAGTTATCGCCTAACGAATCCATCAAAAATGCAGCTCAGTTAAGTGAATTTAAAAAAGAGATGCGTGCTTTCTTCAAGCATGTCGATTCTTTCAGCGAAGCATCATAAAAATAAAACCAAGGTTTTGTTAATAGTTTCGTATATTAAGCAGTAAAGGTGAGCGGGTGATGGAACGCTCGACTCACCTCGCTTACTCATCACATTAACCGCAAGGCGATATCACACAAACTCAATAACCTAAACAAGGACGTTTACATGAAAAAAAGCTTATGGATGAGCGTGTGTTTGCTGCCATCAATGGCGCACGCCATGTCTCAGGATATCAACGTAGGCATTCCGATCACTGATGTATTTAAACCTGTTTCTGTTAACCAGAATTGGGCATCACAGGGAACAGGAGAGGATTCAACGGCACTGGGTAGCACTATTGCGTTGCCTCAGGTTGATCCTGCCAGCGTAGGGATTGCGCGATTAAATACCTCCGATGGCTCACTCGTTCAGATGTGTAATATGGGTGCAGACGGTGCATTGTATTTTAATGACACCACCAACCAGTTATTTGAATGTAATGGAGCGACAGGTGCACTGGAGGAAACCGCTTCGGTTTCAGGCTCAGGCGCTGCCGATCTTTCCAGTTATGTGCATACCTGTAATCCCGTGGAATATCTTTACGGTCTGAATGTACCTGTGGCGGATACCGTAGCCGGTGATGCTGCAAATTATTTAGGTGCAGAAGGGCAGAGTGGTTTTATGAACACTTCACGTGTGTATGCGACTCGCAGCATTCGTATTTTTATTGAAGATAGTAGCTACCCAAAAGGTGGTTATTTTGAGCGGAACAATCCCTATATCAGTCAGACGTATCGCATTACTTATCGCTTACCTGCACTGACCTATTCCTCATCACTTAGCACATTAAATCAGCACACAGGCGTGGTATTTGAGAATGAAAATATCATCATGATTGGGCGGTTTAGTTGCAGCCGAAACCGCTGGCTTTTACGTGAATTAACACGCTACCCAATATCCATGAAAGACAAGCTTTAACAGGAGGTTTATATGAAAAAAGGATTTTTCACCCTAACAACCGTTGCACTGCTTACCAGTAGTGCGCAGGTGATGGCCTATGAGATGCCCATCTTTAAAAATGCAGCCGATCATGACCTATCACCACAATCTGGCATGGATCAGGATGCGACCGATATGGTGTCCTACACCATTGATGCAACCACGGCGATTGCCCCACAAATCACGCGATTAGACAGTACAGATGGGCCGATCTGTGGCGGCATCATGGGCAACCATATGACCCGCAATGAAGACGGTCTGCAGAAGTGTACTGATCAGGGATTGGCTGAATCGGATGTCAGCTTTGAGGATGTAAAAGAGATTGGTGCGATCACACCTGAGCAGCAACAGGATGTTGAAGACGGTATGGTGTGTATTCGTGGTGAGTACGCAGGCTTCGTTCCTAACATTTTAATTAATGATGTGAAGGAGGCAGACACTTACAAGATGAAGTTGATTACAGGCGCAATGTCGTCTCTGTACGAGCTTAAAAGCAGCCAGAGTCTGTATATTGGTGTTGCGGCATACAGCTATCGCTTAAATCCTTACGTTAAGTTAAATAACTACATTGGCCCGATGTCTCAGGCTGAGTATGACCTGAATCGTGGCCATAAGGTGCTTAAGATTCATGAAAATAATCTTGGCACCGTTTATGGCATTTTTAAATGCAATCCCGTGGATCGTCGTTATTCATTAAGTACCAGCTATCGTGCGATCTATGCGGTTAAGCATTTAGAGCCTTTCCTTGAAGCTGCCATTGTTAAGAAGCTGAATCTGCAAGGAGGCATCCAATGAGAAAGGTTTTCGCATTAAGCGCCTGCTTACTGGCTTCTAACACGGCACTGGCCGCACAGGGTATCGAATCAAACATCGAAGCGGTGTTTAATCAGTTCCGTTCTGAGGTGTTTGCATCCACCGCATCGAGTGATTCCACCACTGCCGCAGATTTTAAAATAAACACTTCTCTGACCATTCAAGCAGAACGTACCAATTTGAGCGGTAGCGGTAATCTCTGTACACCGCTCTTTGAAGGGCGTGTAGTGGAGAATGCATCAGCCAATAATGCCTATTACTGTAAAAACAGTGTACTGACGTACTCACCGTTTTTAGAAGGTAAGTTTGAATCCCAAACCCCGCGTTGTGGTGCAGGTATTATCTCTGCGTTTTTTCCAATGGATTGGGCTACGCTGCAGGATTCAGCTAAACGTCCGATCTCGGATCGAAGCTTTAATCGCAACTTTGCACCGACCCTCGTTAATCGTGATGGCAGTGGCACAAAGATGCTGAGAGATGGCCGTAATCCTGTGTATACCTATCCACTTCAGGTATTGATCAAAGAACATATGTTTGATGAGGAGTTTGATGATTACAGCGGCGCTCGCCGTATTCGGTTCTGGATCAACGATCTGACGATGGCGGATCTGGAAATGGTCTGTAATACCTCGACAGCGAAGTTCGAGCTGACTGGTGTTTACGTTAAAAATACATCGACTCCGATCTCTGTGTTTAATGCCTACGCCAACCCAAACAATATGATTATTCATCTATCGGATGCAGCTTACGCTCGATAAGTCGTTCTGAATCAACATTCAGGTGTGGTGTTCGCATCACATCTGATGTTTCTCTTTAAATTCCCCTCTATTCCTTGACAAATATAATAAAAGTATGCTAATATAGTCTTTAAATTCAACCTTAACTATATCCAAGGAAGGAGAAAATATGTTGAACACTAAAACCTTTTTAGTACTTGCTTTAGCCGGTGGTGTATCCACAACGGTTTCCGCTAATGAAGAAAAAGTTATTCCTGTTATTGAGAAAGTACCTGTAGAAAAAACTTATTTAGATGCTTTTACAGTACAAGAACAAAATATCAATTTTGTAGAAATACCAGAAATTGCGAAAGGCACACAAGCTTACACAGATTTTAAAGAAAAAGTGCGCATGAATTACCGCGAACAGAATCGGATTTTGGCGAATTTGAGCACTGAAATGTCGAATGCAAGATTCATGATGGCCGATGGCATCATAGGCGAGCATCTAATTTGGTCGAGTAAGACGTTTAATGATCATGGAGAACAGTTGGACGGTTGTTTAAAAGCTGCATGGATGAATGATCCAGAGGCCAAAACAGCACTACAGATGTTGACAGATTCCGTAGTACATATTCAGCTCGCTCATGATTTTCTTACCGCGAAAGAACATTATGTTATGAATATAAATCCTGTAAATATTCAGTATCGCTCGAAGGTACGTATGGAAGCTCAAAAGTTCAAACTATCCGCTTATGAGATGTGGGGTAAGGCATTAAACACCTGCTTTACCAAACAGGATATTCAATTATCTGAAGGTGCATGTTATATCACAGGGGACGGTGCACTGATGCATATCAGCACCGATGTTGCCGTAGATAACCAGAAAATTTGTAAAGAGATTACCCACGAAGGTTAATAATGGATCGATACAAATACGCACGGAATGATATTAAAGAGGAACAGATGGAGGTGGCCTTGAGCCGCTTCTGTCCTCAAGGAATGAATCTGCGCAAAGCCACCGAAGCGATTACTTATGTGTGGCGGAACGAACCTATTCATGAAGCCCGTTTTGTAGGGCGAGAAGGGTATTCATTTGAGGCGCTGTTTGAAGCCTTAGATCCGCTTTATCGTCCTGTACTGCAAGCATTACTGGATAATCCTCTGTATCCGCTGTACCTCAATGTTGATGGATTCACAGATTACAGCGTACTGGATGCGATCACAGATCGTTTAATGGCCATGCCAGCTGAAGAGATTCTGTCGATGAAAGGGGTATCCAATCTCTTAGGTCGATTAACAGATCTCTACAGTCAGGTGCCAGATCGTGCGACAGGCACGCCACGACTTTACAGAGATACAGTGAGTGAAACCGATGCAGTGAAGCTCAAAGCGCTGGTTAATAAGCTTTTTGATGAAAAGGCGAGCATTGATGCGCGTGTCTTTAATCAGTCAATGATGTTCGTTAACAATGCCACGCTGTATGCCTTTGAAGCAGGCCACGGCATTGGGCTTGAGCAGCGCTCCGCTGTAGAGATCGTATTTACCGATCATCTGCCTGCAGCGAAACAGTATTTGTTAGCGTGTTTAAATAGCGTTAAGAGCATTCCAATGGATGATGTTCCCTTGGTGCAATCTAAGCTCTTATTTCTGCTCAGTGGCGATACTACATGTGAGCAGATGGATGAGATTCAGACCTTAAGAGAGCGCTTATTAGTGCCGTATGAGAAATGGAATAACCGCTCTTCCAGCAGAAAAGATTATCAAAAAATTAATCAATTAATCTCGGATTTTTTGGAAAGAAATCCACCGATTAAAGATAAACCTTGGCATGTTATAAACGATGATTATTCACTGTAAATAAAACCGAGGTTTAAATAAAACCTTATTATACTGTTAGTAAGCCATTGGATGGCTATCTCAATAAATAACCAAACAAGGATGTTTAAAATGAATAAAAACACCGATACTTATTACCGATACCGTCATGAAGACCACACTGTGGTTGAGATTGACCCAACTAAACCTGATCCAGAAACAGGGATTTATCCTTCTGTTGAAGGGTTTGCCAGTTGGGTAGCTAAGCAGGAAGGCTTAGAAACCCGCTATAGCAATATTAATAAAGCCCTCGCGTACCTGACGAATCAGAATTATGTCGTGATGCATGAATCTGATGCACCCCGTAATGATCAGGGTGAAGTGTGTCCTGATCAGATGAAAGCGATTCGTGAAATGCATATGGATGCATTGAAAGAGAAAGAGGCAGAGTATGAGCAAGCGCATCAGGGTGAACCCATCCATATCGCGCCTAACAGCAATCCTGAACCTGCGGTTGATGAAAACATGCCACCGCGTGTTGAGATCACTCAGATTAATTTCTTAAATGAACCTGTTCCGCAGGGTGATCATGAAGTCGATCAGCATTACGTTGAAGTGAGCGCCAAAGTGGATGGTATCCCGCTTCAGGTTTGTTTTAAGAATGATTTTGATTCGATTAATTATCGAAACCTTAATGAGCCGTTCCAGTATTTTGTACATGAGCATCAGCTGAAGATCAGTTCTGATGAGCGTAAAACGTTGATTTCTGACATTGTGGGACTGACACGAAAAGAGATCTTTGGTGAAGATTACACTGTTCAGGCCGTACAACCACCAATGGTTGAAGAGCTGGATATTGGCGGTGAGAAAGAAGCCGCTGAGAAAGTAGCTGAAGAGAAGTATCAGGCGGAAAAGAAAGCCGCTGCTGAAAAAAACCAAGCACCAGTAGTACCGGAGGAGGTTTCACCTGAGGGGGGGAGTGAGCAGGTTAATGACACTCCAGAACGCACAGCGGATGATCTGGAAGCTGAGAATTTAGCACTGTTTCATGAGCAACAGGGGCAGAACTGTATTGTCAGTGGTGATGAACCGACCCCTGAAGAGAAAAAGCAGCTTGAAGCCAATAAGCAGCGTGATCGCTCTGGCATTAAAGATAAACCGAATGCACCGTGGGATAAGAACAATCCTGATCCCTTAGCAGCTTTTAAGAAGGACAGTTTTGGTAATTACCGCTATCGCACTAATACGTCGATTATTGCCTTCAGAGTAGGTGTAATTAACAAGAAGGTGATGACCTGTTATGAAGATAACCAGTCTACCGCCAAAGCGATGGTGCACATTGCTATAAACAAGAACAAATGGAGTTCCATTCGTGCCACAGGTAAACCTGAGTTCAAACAGAACATTTGGCGCGAATGTCAGCTACAAGGTGTGAAATGCACAGGCTATACGCCAAGTGAAGATGATCTTAAATGGTTGGATCGTCATATCGAATCACAGAAAACCGTGAAAGATATGCAGGGTGATGAACAGACGTTTAACCCGAATGTTAATCCGAACTTTAAGAACATGATCGAAAACGGTGATCAGCCTGCACCTGAGTCAAAGCACCAGAAAGAGCAAAGTACTCACCCTTAAGTTGACACCAAAATGGCCCTGTAAGGATTCAGGGCCTTTATAAACAGGAGGTTTATTATGTTAATGGATTCCCCGACTGATCGATTTAAGAAGTTTCTGGATGGTGTAAAGGCTCCTCAGTGGCGTAAAGATAAAGCGATGGATCAGTTCAAACTTCAGCAACGCGATAAGTACATGCGAGCGAACCTTGAGCGCATGTATAAAAACATCAAAGAAGCTCAGGATCTGCGTGATGAGAAAGATAAAGCGGCCTCTGATGCACGCTTAAAACTGATTATGGAAGAGCATGAAGCAGTGATGAAACGCCTCAGAGATGAGTCTGCCGATCTGCACCATGTCTTCATGGAAGCGCTTGAAGTTGAGGTACAGCCTGCACCTGTTAATCAGCCAAGCCAACCAGAGAGTGGTTTTTCTCTGTTTGATCTGGCTGATGATAAAGCCAAAAGTGATCAAGGGATTAACCCGATGATGAACACAGGTTTTGTACAACAAGCACAGCAGGCGAAACAAGCTGAGATCCAGAAAGCGCAAGAATCGCGTCATAAATTTTCACATTCCAAGACGCTTTAATGCTTAAATTAATGCCTAAAGGTCGCCAAGAGCGGCCTTTTTTATCTCTTTCTTAAAAAAACTTCCTGAAATCCAACTCGTTAATGATGCATCTCCACTAAATACGGAGTTATTGTCCAAACTCGTCAATATTCCTTGACAAATATTTTAAACTCTATTAATATAGTAGGTATGAAAAGTCAACGGACGACCTTTCATTTGAAGAATTTATTTAAAACAAAAAAATACAAGGAAGTGAATTATGAATATTTTAATCTCAGTTTTCGGTTTTATCTTTTTCCCAATCGTTGCAGCATTATCTAGCTCAACTTTCCGAATCTTAGGCGGTATCGCTGCAACAGGTGCATTGGCATTTACAGCACCTATGTTAGCAGTTGGTGCAGCAGGCATTTACGGTGCAGTTAAAGCTTACAACTACTTTTTAGACTAATTAAATTTCTACTAAGGGATTTAATTATGAACGCTAAAAACATCTTATCCATTACTGTATCAGTCGTATTATTAGCAGGGTGTGCCTCTCACGGCACATTCTCTAAACAAGAAACTGTATTAGAGCCGCTTATTTTAGAAGAAAGTCTGACTGAAGAAGCAAGGTATCAAGCGGTAATGGACAACCCTGAAAAGTACGCAGAATTGATGCGTAAAGCTGAAGCAATAACAAACGTCTAACCAACAACTAAGAAAAGGATTTCGATATGTTTACACTTAATTTTTCAAAAACAATGAGCGCAGCACTGGTTGCTGCATCCCTGATTGCTGCACCTGTTTCAGCACAAACTGTAGATACTTTGGTTTCACAAAGTGCTAACGAGATTGCAAGCACTGTAGGTAATGATACTGAAGTTCTTGAAGCTATCGCCACTGAATATGCAGATCATAAAATCACGGGATTAAAGGTTCGTGAAATCATGCTGGCATATGCTTATGGCCATGAATTATCTGATCATGCAATGAAGTTCTTAAAAGAGAAAAGTCCTTCTGATTATAGAGATATAAAGGTAGATGAATTAAGCGGACATTTTTGTAATGAGGAAGTTTTCTCTCGCTACGATCATCAATTTAATCATTCATATGTATACAAAATTATTCGTGATTGTAAGAAGGATCTGGATAAGTTTATTGGTGATAACGTAGATTTTGAAAAACCAATGCAAACCAAGGTTTATATTATTCAAAACTTCAATTATGACCCGCAGCCTATTTACAGTTTATTAAGAAATTATTCATCAGCTTCATATCGATATGAAGAAGCCATTGATGAGCTGAAAGTTCAAGCCAATCTAAAAACCTTAGGTCATGAAGTCGATCAGGAACTATCTGATGAGCTGAATGAGAAAGTAAGAAACTACCAGAGTTTGCGCAAGCAGATGAAAGAGAAGGGCTTCCTATAAGCCACTCATCAACACCAACAAAGAAAAGGATTTCGTCATGATTGAAGCATTAACAATAGGAACAGCGCTGGTTATATTGGCTATTCCTGCAACAGTGATTGCAGCAGCCTGCACAATTACGGTATTCGAGAGTAAGCCAACACCTTTAAACGTTCTTGCACGTATTTTTATTATCGGTGCAGTGATATCGATGATTGTTTTTACCTTTGATGCATCATCGCCCTTAGGTTTTATGTTTAACCTGCTATTGGATGGTTTTGTAGGGGGTTTATTAGCTCAAGTTCCATACATCTTGGGATTGTCTGCAGCGGCACTGGTGATCGCTGCTTGCATCAAACTATATGAATTCAAAAAAGGTGAGGTTGCTCAGTCATGAACAAACTCATCCCTCTACTACTGGCGCTAGCAATAGCGCCTACAGCCAACGCTCACCACAGTCTTAAACATGCAGTAAAGAAGAGTCCTGCAGTTAAAGTGGAGATCGTTGAAGGCAAGGCCGTTGTTGAACACAAACACATCAAAATGAGCTACAAGCGAGTGGATCGCACGTTAGCTGACTTCGTTAAAAATCATAAAATCGTAAGAGAACAAATCGTGCTCGATGTTGCAGCACTTTAACTATTTTTTTAACCAAGGAAGGTGAATTATGAATACTAAAGAAAAAGAATTAAAAGAAATAAGCGATACATTTTCAGCATTGGCTTTGATGGTTTTTGTGAACATTCCAATAGGTGAAGCTCTTCGTCAATACGATTTAGATTTAGCGCTTAGATTTGTTTTGGAATTTGGATTATCTATGTTTGCGGGTGTGCTTTTATATACTGGCATTAAAATGATTGGTCAAAAAATTAATAAGTTTTTTGGAATAAAGAGCTAAGGAGAGCTAATCATGGGAATGGACGTTGAATACAAGTTTGAATTGCACTTACGTGATGACTTAACCGAACAAGAGCTTAAGGTGCTTAAGGGGTTGTTTGAGTATGAGAAAGCTGATCCAGACAATGATGATGAGATCGACTTTGACAACTCAACACCTGAAGTTAAGGCATTGATCGAGCAGATTCAGAAAGAGAAGAGTAAGTACAACAAGGAAGATCCTGTTAGAACATTGGATTGGTTTATTGCCACTATGAATATTGATTCTGCTATCGAGGAAGGTGGCGTTATCAAGGTTGAAGCGGATACACGCTGGAAGTGGGTTTGCCATGCCTATGAGCCTGTATTGAACTTCTTATACCAGTTTATTGATCCTAAAAAACGAGATCTTAAGATTGGTGAGATGAATAGTGAATTAAGTGATTTGAAAGCGCTCTTCTTTGATAACGGCAAGCTAACTGAGCATGATATGCGAGGAGATCATTGTCCATATGTAGCAGGTGGTTTTAGTGGCTATGACTTTTGTGAAGACACCTTAGCGGAAGACATTAAAACGGATGAGATCCATTTCTTTGATGTCCATCGTGCTTACCAAACTGATGTTGTGGTCTATACCGCGATTAAGAAAAGCATTGGTAATATTGCTCATCTCACGCCGAGCTGGATCGATGAGAAATATCATCCTGTCCTTAAATTCATTAAAGAGTTTGAATCTATCAAGCGCTTTAGCACCTTGCGTAATGAGCAGAAAACTCAATCAATCACAGCGAAGGAAGCTGATTTGATTAAGAGCGTGCTTGAAACTAAAGACAATGGGTTAACAGGGAAGCAGGAAGCAAACCTTACAGGCCATGTGGTAGCGTTTCATGAGCAGACTGAAAGAAAGCGCACTAAACATAAAACCGATTTCAGCAACTTAACGCTTTAAGGAGACCAGCCAATGAGAATGTCGAGTTATATCACCAAGGAAGAGCTGATCGCTGCACTGGAAGGCGATACTGCACAAAAGCTGGCTGACTACCTGAACCGTATCGTTAAGAAGCGGGATATCCTGACCGAGAAAGAGATCATCACCTTTCATCAGTTGATCTACTCACTGGAAAAAGATCGTCAGTTTTCTGAGCAAACGATGTTGGGTCAGATTCTGGATGATCGTGATAGCCTGCGTGCTGATGGAGATGTGTTTGAGGCGATTCTCAGCTCCAGATACAAAGAGCTGATTACACGCTTCAGTGAAGATCTGTTGACTAGAGAGCGCATCATTAAGCACTTTCAGGATTTGAACCGTGCAACCAAGTATGAACTGAATGATACTCACCTAATTGCTAACCGCAAGGACTATAAAGAACTCGAATTCCTTCATTATTTGAATAAGCGAACACCTGAAACAATCACGCCTAAGCGTCTATCTGAGATGGAGACTACGCTTGAAAACAGCTTTAATGCAGATGTGTTTGAGCGTTGGAAAAAGCTTTATTTGATTCTTATTCAAGGCGCAACTTATTTTGAGAGTTCAGAAGGTGGAGAAGTTTTCTTTTTAGGATCTGGCAGTCGAACTGCTCAAAAAATCCTATGGTCATATGTAGAGGATTCATTCCTGAAGGAATTAAAAGACTGTATTAATTATTGGAATTTGAATGATCCAGAAATTAAAAGTTCCATTGAATCGTTTAATAAAGAGGTTGAGGATTTTTATTCAGAGATGCTTCCTCAATATGAAATGATTGATGATAAGTTCCCTGAAGTTGTTGAGAGCACTGTGGCGTTTATTACCCAGACACTCTCACGCCATGAGAACCCTAAACAGTCTCAGAAACGTCAGATCGATGAGATGTTAATGCTTTAATCTATCCCTTATGGCAGTAAGGATTGGTTATTTTTACTGCTTACCCTCACTTCTATCACATCATAAATGATTTGTCTGAACGGAATACGGAGTTTCTGCTAAAACTCCTTAATATTCCTTGACAAATATAAAAAGATCTATTAATATATGTAGTATGAAAGCTAAGGATTAGGCTTTCATTAGAGGAATTTATTTTAAAAACAAAAACAAGGAAGTGAACTATGACTAAGACTACTCAACTACTCCGCCCTAAAGATCTAACACCTGCTAAAGCGCCTTTTGAAAACAATGAGATTAAGGTTGTCGATTCATGGGATCGTGAACCTGTCCTATCACTGGATGTGGAGCTAAGCGCTAAATTTAATAACGTGCCAGTAGAACTGTTTGCAGCACACTCTAGACGTGAAGAATCCAAGCGAAACGTTCAAGACCTTGCTGATAAGGTGCAGGCCCGTTCCATTGCGTCCAATCCTGTGCAGAAAACAGAACTGGATCTGAATGCTTACAGTGTTAAGCAGAAGAAAGAGCGTGCTGCCCGTATTGATCGTGCCTTCGCACAGTTTGGTGTCTCTTATGATTTTAATTCCATGCAAATAAAGCAGGGTGCTAATTTGGAGTTCGAATTCCTACGTAAATACATCACGGATGCGGATGATCGCATGATGATGATTCAGAAGTTTAATCATTATGCCGGTGATTCCAGCAACTTCGTTCGATTTAAACTGGTTGATGGCAGCGTATTGTCAGGTTTTGTCCTCAATCAGCTGAACAAAGTCGGTCTTCTTCCTCTCTTTAAACATTACGGCTTTATGGAATGTTTACATCTGGCACAACACGGTGATGTGATTCTGAAAGACGGTCATAAGATTGACCTTGTTAAGGACATCCGTGAAGCGATTACGCTTGCTAAAGACGATATCACTGTCATGAGTGATGAAGAGCAAATGGACTTTGCTCAACGCTTCAATATGCCAAGCATCTTTGCTGACAATCATGAACGCAAAGCGGTGTATGAGCTGCTAGAGAAGTGGGAAGAGAACCTGTTTAACGTGATCAATGACAGCTTAATTAAAGCGCCTAAGTCAGAGAAAACAGCCAACTATAACGATTACGCACTGTAAGAAAGGGGATTCAAGGATGAATAACGCAAAGCATTTAACACAACGTCCGGGCTGGAAACGTAAGCAACCTAATTCAAAGTTTTTCAGTAAATATGGCAATCCGCACAGCAGCATTCCTGCTGTGCCAACGAAGCCGAAGATCAATAAGAGCAATATCGTTGAGATTGATGGTCGAAATTATGTTGATGGTCGAGAGCTTAAAAAATACCTTCCATTTCTGGGTGCAAAAATCAGTGTCGAAATGGCTGATATGTTGATCGAGCTGAATGTCGAAGTGGTTGAGAAGGAGATTCGTGGAAGCTATCTCAGCAACGATATTTACCCCACTATATATGATGAAAACGGCGAGTTATTAATCTTTCCTGTTGGAACAGCGAACTGTATCAGAGACTTTTTCCTAGAAGCTGAATGTGGCTTCCTATTCAGTCCAGTGGATCTCTCGTTGTTGAAACATGCCGACCTGATGGATACGGCCTGTGAGTATGGATTGGTCGATTTCATCAAGTTATTGAAAACAGGTCAGAGATCGGAGGCGTGCCAACAAACAGACCTTCTTTACCAAGTGGTCGAGCAGTTAGCAGACTTTAAAGAGCCTTCTCAGCCTATGACATGGGATACATATGCTCAATACGCAAGTGTAATGGGTGATCAATTCACTCGAACTAAAAAGGCTGAAGTTATCCAGATCTTTAATGATTGGAAGGAGAATGTTCTTTCTCAAGTTAAACAGGATATGAAGGTCAGTGAAGAGCCGAGTAAGACTCGCACTAACTATGGCGATTTAGCACTTTAAATAAACACCAGAGCTATCATCAGGGATTGATAGTGGCTCACCCCTCAGATCACCCGATCTCATCATACTTATACATTTAATTTTTAATTTAATTTCAAGGAAGAAATATTATGGAAAACACAAGTCGAGTTAAAGCAAGCACAGTACTGAATAGCAATGTAGATAAAGACAAGAGTATGCGCATGATGGGTGAGATCATCATGAAACAAGCGGCAGAGTTGCATCAGGTGAAAACGGAGTTGGCTGAATGTAAAGCCCGTGAAGCCGAACAGGAAGCAGCTGTTCAACGTATGGCAGATAAAGCTAATCGCCAAGTAATGAAATGCATGCAGATGTATAGCGCGAAAGCGATTGATCTAACCACTACCCAGCTTGAACATCAGTTAAAAACTGAGATCGATAAGCAGAATGAGTTGGTAGTAGATCTAATGAGCACACTCATTAAATCTCAGAATAGTATTGCTGTCGCACAAGCAGATGATATGCGCCATCTGCAAAAACAAATGGATCATCTAGCGTCTCTAGTATCGAGATCAGGTGAAAGCCTTCACGATGAGATCCAAGAGCAAAACGCAGTCCTTAATGAGGCGGTTAAATCACTTCAGACAATCTGTGAAGCCTTCTCTCACTAATTAACTACTGGCCCTGCACGGATGCGGGGCCTTTAACCCACACGGAGGTTTCATGACTGACACGCAACTATCCCCTTTAGAGGCATTCGCTCAAACGGATCTGAACATACCGTACAGCCGTTTTCATATCTTAATGATGGATATCTTTGATAAAAGCTTTCCTGACGGTGTACCAACGGAGCAGACCTGTAAGGATGGCCATCATGTGCAAACCCTCTTACTCGCCCTTCATTTTCATCTGATTGATGTCAATGAACTGACCGACAGAGAGTTTTCCGATGTGATGAAGGTGATACGTGTCATAGATCAACACCAGAACGTGATCGCGCCTTTCATAGATGGCGGTCGATTCCCGTTTATAAAGGAATTGGTACAGGTAGCACAACGTAAATTTAAAGCAGGTCTAATCTGCGAAAGTAAGCTACCAGAGAGCTTTCAATACCTGAATTGTCGCTACTTTGATGAACCTGAAATTCGCTGGAAACGTCGATTACATAAAACGTTTCGAGGCGATAAAGAATACTGTTTTTTCTGTGATGAGCTGTACGTTAATCATTGCTTGGTTATCCGTTTGGATGCAAGGGATGTAGATGATCAGGTGGATATCAACATGATCGTCCGATTAAACGACCATGACTGTTTTGGCATGTTCTGTCGAGATCAGGAGTTCCATTCAGCCTTGGTATTGGATCTGGCGTATATCGAAAGCAACGATCTGTACTACAAGGCCGTTGAAGACAAGATGGAACTCACCCGAAACATGATCATTCCCAGAGAGCATTTAATGGATTTCTTAGATGAATATTGGTTTTTAAATAACCCTTCTAATCAAGATTTTCATGCGTCTCTCGCAACGCACATTGATCGTTTTGGAAGAGGGGTACGCAATCACATGATAGGAGATCACTCATTACTGGTATCAGGTGGCTTTATGCTCATTAACAATAAAGCGGAACGCCTGATCGAACACCCTAACAAAAAGCTTTCACTGCGAGAGCGATTAAAACAATGACCCTGAAGGATTAGGGTCTTACTCAACGTAATTAACAAAATCTAACAAGGATGTTTTTATGAATTTAAAACCTGAAATACAACAGTTAGCGGATGCCTTAGGTGCACAGCTAACCCCCTCAAAAGCGCATTCAAAGCATATCGTTTTAAGCTTTGAAAATGAGCGATCCAAGACCTTTAAGGGCAGTTTTATGAACTCCGTTGAAGATCAGTTAGCGATTGCACTGCAAAGTCGCTTTGATTTCTTCACTACTGAGTATCTGAGCGCCGTAGAGGACTATCACAGAGCGAATAACCCAAATGTGAGTGAAACCCGTTATGGCAACTTACATTGCTATCTACGAGCTTTACAGATCGCTGAGCAGTGTCCTGAACAGTTCGAAGCAGGGTATCTGAAAGCTCACTTTGAGAAACATATAGGCTATGGGTTTAATACGCCTGCAGAGCTTCAGATTTTACTCTCAGGAACATATTTCCCTGACTACCTGACAGAGCAGCAGGCAGGGGATCTGAAGATGTTAAAAGGCTCTCCGTTGTGGTCAATGGATGATTACTTTGAGGAACGGATCGAGCAGCTGATCGCGCTACCTTACGGTGGACTTATTGATGAAATTCAATATACACCTGAAACCCAGATGCAATTCGCATTTATGCATTAAGATTTTTTTAAAAATAAACAACAGTACATGGAGGTACTTATGAGTCCAGACGAAATTGATATGTATATCTACTTAGGCTTAGGCGGCGTGTTTGCCTTAGTGTTTTATCTCAACTGGGACTTAAACAGACTCAGAAAGAAAAAGCAGAAAGAGAAACGGGAATACTACAAAACGCTTTCCCCTGAAGAGCGCAGACATCAAGAGATGTTGGATGAGCAGAGGGAACTGAGAGCTGAAATTCAACGACTTAAAAATCGATAGTAAACACGGAGGTTTATGAAATGAAAAACGAGATCTTTGTTAGTGGGTATGAAACCACTTATATGAATTACTTTTACCCGAAGAATCCTTACGGTGATGAGAAACCTCTCATCATTCAGGATCACACCGTGTCCTTTGAGTGCGCAGGTGTTATTAAATCAGACTTTGAGGATGAGTGGGGTGATCAACCACATCATGCCGCGTTTCATGTACAGGATGCGGTACTGACGATCAGCGATGACACGTTCAGTTTTAAGGATATCTATATCCTGATAACACCTGATTACAAGTTCATGATGGATGATCGCGCTTACGATGACCTAAACTCTGTCATCCGAGATATGTTTGGTTTAAACGTGAAATACCGTGAGAACGTAGGCACGTATCAGGAATTTGATAAACGCATTGGTCATCAAGTGGCACAGATGATCGATAAGACACTGGAGCAAGCCCTTGTTCCATGTCTGGAAGATCTTATGAAAGACTGCACTGACTTTGCATTTATCGACTTAGCCGCAGGTCTGTTAAACAGTGATGTTGAGATCAGCGATACCTTCAAGCAGCGTTATTTTGATGCACTGCGGGTATCGAAACGGTCTAAGCCAAGGCGTAATCAGTTGCAGGTCATTTAAATTAATTAGCCCTGCCAAGCGCGGGGCTTTTTTTTAATAGGTAAGCAACATAAGAAACCACTAAGCATACCTCCCCCCTCAGGTGAAACCCTCCGGTATCGATAGCATATTCATTTACATCACATATGATGTTTCTTTCGTAATTCCCTGATATTCCTTGACAAATATATTATAATCTGTTAGGATCTTGTACAAGAATCAAGGATAGATTCTTTATTGAAGATTTTTAAAACAAACAAATAAACAAGGATGTTAGTATGAGAAATTCCACAGATTTCTCAAAGCTGGAAGTCATAGAAACTAATAACGGTAAGATTGAGTTAGAAACGCAATCGGATACCTATCTATTCAGCTTTGTGATTAAACCGCACACACAACACTTAACCCCTGAAGGTAAAAAGATCACAGGGTTAAACGCCGCACTGGTCGCCCTTTATTTCGGTGAGAACGTTGAGCGTAAGGTTAAGCAAACCAAAACAAATCCAAAAGACAATCAAGTAGATCTCGAACAGTTCAACACGAATGAGTTGAATGCCAGCGTTGAACAACCTACTCCATCCAATTCCAATACAGAAGAAGAGATTATTGATCTCGACTACCACCTTTACCCTGTCTTTGAGATCGCTGTGCTGTCTAAAGAAGGCTATGAGGATGTGGGCTGGTACAAGCATGATGAACAGTCGGAACGTCTGCATCAGGGTTTTGAAGAGATAAAATTAGCTTTAATCGAGCGCAGTCTGGATAGCCTGATTGAAAGCGTAGTTCAGCCATTTCAGGAAGCTGTTTTTGCATTATTAGAAGAGGAGGGGATTTACCTAACGCTCAAGGAAGAGGAGCCGTTTTAATGGAATTTATTATTTCTATGGATATTGTTTGGAGCTTGGTTTTGATACTGCTGATTGCAGGTATTGTGATGGCTGCAAAGAAGCAGGACGCATTAAAAACCAATCCTGACAAGATTAAAATTAATGTTGAAGACTTAAATAAAACCAAACGTAAGACCTTCCGTTCGGTGAAGAACCAGATGGCAGGCGAGCCTGATCTACCTGCCCGTAAGCCACCTAAAAGCAGAGTGAATTCTAAACCTTCTGTGTTTGTAATTGACTTTAAAGGCGATGTAAACGCTACAGGGTCTGAGCTGTTTAAAGCCAGCCTGAATGCCGCTGTACAGCAAGCAAAAGAGGGCGATGAAGTGATGATCCGCTTGGAATCTCAAGGCGGTTCAGTCGCGGAATATGGCTACCTATCAACCCTGTTAGAAGAGATTAAAGATCAGCCATTCCAGCTAACGGTTTGCGTAGACAAAGTTGCGGCTAGTGGTGGGTATTTAATGGCCTGTGTTGCTGACAAGGTTGTGGCAGCACCCTTTGCCTATATCGGTTCAATTGGTGTCGTTGCCCAAGTACCTAACGTTCATGAGCTGTTAGAGCGATACGGCATTACCGTTAAAGACTACACGGCAGGCGAGTCAAAGCGCACCGTCTCCATGACAGGTGAGATTAAAGCGGAGGATGAAAAGAAGTTTACCGAGCAGCTGGAAGCCATTCATGAGCAATTTAAAGCACATGTGGCTCAGCACCGCTCTCAGGTGGACATTGAAGCTGTTGCTACAGGTGAGAGCTGGACGGCTAAAAACGCCCTAGATCATCAGCTAATTGATGAGATCGGCACTTCCAATGCGTACTTGCAAGGCTGCATGAAAGAGATGAATGCCTATCAGATTAAAGCAACCTACCCACTGAAACAAAAAACCTTAAAAGAGGTGATGAGTGCCAGTGTATCTCAAGGTATTGAGAAGGTTGCACAGAACTTAATTCAGAACCGAATACAGTAATTAAATTAACCCATGCCCTGCACGGATGCGGGGCTTAATAAACAAGGATGTAAATCATGAAAAACGATGCAATTTTTAAAGAAATTAATGAAATTAAAGAACATTCAATTCGCTTAGGTCAGCTGCACAAGGAGATGTCTAAAGACAACTATGAAGCGATTGATAAGATCAAAGAGATGAAGCGAGGTTTCAGTGATTTGTTGGCTGAGCGCAACACTAAAATCACGGAAATTAAAACCGAGTATGCGGATTACGAACAGGATCTCAGTGCACAAATTAACTTAGCTCAGGACTCTATAAATGAGACCAATCGGAAGCTCGCTGAGCTGGCGGAAGCGATCACTGAAACCGATGAGCAGATCAAATACCTGAGTAATCAGATTGATGATCGGGAACCCCGCACAACAGATCATGCACTGATTCGCTATATGGATAGAATTCTAGGTATCGATGTGGAGGCGATCCGCCGTGAGATTCTGCAGGAAGCCTTAGTTGCGCAGATCCTCGAAGGCGGTGATGGCAAATACCGTTATAACGGTTTTGTGGCCATCGTCAAAGATCGTGTGGTGTGCACCGTATACAAAGAGACTGAGGACTATGCCGCATGAGCATACATGCGTTGATCGACAAAGCTGATCAGATCGATTTCTTTGAGCTGCATGATGAGATGTTTAAGTTGCTGAACGAATTAAATCACCCTTCGCATCTGCGCTTAAGGTTGGAAGGGGGGTTATTTCAGAGGCTGTTAACCCTTTATCATGCAAAGCTTGAATTAACAGAATCAATCTCGATAGAGATGTCTGAGTTTATATTTGAAAAGATGGAGATATTATCCAGAACGGGATATATCTATCAAAGTTCAAAGGGTGAATATATTTATTTTAAAGGATGCAAACAAATCGCTGAATTAGCGTATCGAAAGTCAGGCATTTTAAAACCCGAATCAGAAAAACCTCAACCAGAAGAAAAACAACATATTATTCAGTCATTATAAATTAATACTGTATAATAATAAAAAGGTTTTAATTTAAAACCTAAACTCAACTAACAATTTAGAAAAAGGATAATCTATGAGTGGATACGTTAGAGAATCAGGGCTTAAAATTAATGATGATGCTATTTATCAATCATTAATCGGTAAACATATTAAGCAATGTTCAGAAAATGCAGATTACATTGGTTTAAACAAAGAAGAAACACGTAAAAACGTATCTTTGTTGTTAGGCGAAGACCATGAGCAGATCGAGAAAGAAATTTTAGAAGATGTTAATGCTGAAGACATTTGGGAAGCGTTCGATAACCCTGAGGTGTTAGCTGAAGCGGTCAATAATGCGATTACTGATATTACAGCGGAAGTATTCTCTAGCAATGAAATTTACCTCTCCCTTTCATCTAAAGAGATTGAGATGGTTAAGAATGATTTCTGCTATCCCGAAGTTAATCAGCAAGAGATTGAGATGGCACAAGGGATCATGGAGAAGGGTATTCCAGTCTCTGATCACTTTACCAATAACCTTGTAGCTGAAATTAAGTTAGCTGTTGGTGAACATGCTTATCAGCAAGGCATTGATATCAGTGTAAATCAAGAAGTGGCACCACGAGATATCGAAGAAGAGCCTAAACGTTCACGCCACTTCGATGACGGTTATTCTCTGTAAGGGGCTGATGATGAGTAATCTAAAGATTCAGCAGATGGAGCAAACCTTTGGTATCCGTATTGAGCAACAGGGAAAAACCTTTTTACTCTCGGATTCAGACAGTCAGATCCAATTTGGATACACCAATTCGTTAGAAACACTTTTGTCGATCAGTACTCATAATGCATTAGCGTTTATGACGTACAGCCATACAGCGCCTGTTGATTTTGATGATCTAATCAGTAGTTATGATGGTGCGCTTGATACCGCCTGTGATCAGCTCTCAGATCGGATGAAAGCACTGGATTATGAGGTGGATACCGACTTTGAAAATGATTTAATTTTGGATGATGAAGCGATCAGTAAACTGTTTATGCATTACACAGGTATTACGGATCTATCACCCAATCGTGCGTACATGATTTTCCATATGTCCGATGAGAAAGTGCCAGCCTTTCATCGCGTGAATGAAAGCATTAAGGCGTTAGAGCAATTTAAAGACCGTCATCCTGATTCCGAGCTGACCTCTGAATATGAAGAGTATCCAGAGTATTGGTCAGAGAAGTTGGCTACGGAATTCGACAATGCAATCATCACCATTCGTGAAGTGTTGCATGAAGATGAGGATAAAACTCATATTGATTGGTCGGCATTTAGCCAAACCTTTTTGAGCAACTACGGTCATCTGGAGCTGTCCATCGAACAGCTCGATACACTCTTCAACCAAGGTGAAATGATTAAGTTAAAACCTTGGCAAATGGATGAGCTAAAAGCGATTCAGGAAGAGGAAGGATTTGCTTACCCAATTGAAAAACGTATGAAAGCGATTGAGACAGAATTTATGTCCAAACCTCGCTCAAAACATAAGAAAGATTCCAACATCTTATCGCTGTAGTGCTGGCGCATTACATCGGTAAACCATCTACCTCATAAATGAGGCAAGTCATTTAAACTGGTCGATATTCCTTGACAAATATAATGTTTTTGTGTTAGTATCATCCTGTCTTTAAATAAAGGAATGAACCAAAGATATATCAACATTAACGCGAATAGCAGGAGGCTTAACGCATATGAAAAAAGGACTTTTATACTCCGCGATACTGACCGCAAGTATTGCATCAACCACTGCACATGCTAATAGCATTGTCGATTCAGGCTTAGGGAGCTATCAGGTTTCCCAAGGCGTGCAATTACAAGGTATGTGCATGAAACCTAAAGAAGCAGTTAAATTCGACACCTGTGCTGAACAGAACATTCCTGAAGAGATTACGGAAGCGCAAGCACGTGAAGCAGGTCTTATTTATGATAACCCACTGATGGCTGCATTTGCAGAATGTGGTATTAACCCTTCTTTTTTAGGACTCCCTGATCTTAACGCTAACTTCGATTTCAGCTTACCCAAGGTCAATATGTGCTCCATGCTGAATGAGGCTGTAGGCCAAGCTCAGCAAGCCGTAGATCAGAATATTAATAAACTTTTGGATCAAGAGCTTGGTGGCGCTATCGGTAATGAACACATCGGTGTTTCGGGTGGTGTTCAGACGCAAACGAACAATCGTGTGAGCTTAATTGATAAATCAAAGAGCGTTATAGATCCTTCGACGATTACAACGACTCAAGGTACGTCGAGCGCCTCTGCGTTTAGTAACTCAGCGCAATCAGTTAAAACCACTAAAGCTGAAGGCACAAAATCAGACAAATATTCTCAATATGGTGAAACGCTTGATCAGATTGAGAAGCGACTTAATTCGTATGAAGCGCTTTATAAATAAGAGGAGGATAGAAATATGACTAAATTGAAAAAACTATTAGCCGTATCCATTACCTCCGCAGGTTTAATGATGGGCAGTTCTTCTGCTAATGCTACGTACTCAGTAGTTGATGGATCGCACATCAGTACGGCATTAGCGAACTCTGCAGCTGAGATTGCAGAGATGGTGAAAACACACGGCTTACTGAACCAAGATATGCTTCAGGATGCCATGCAGCACGCAGAGAAGATCTTGCGTGATCAGATGAACCAGCAAGCGGATATTCTGTATAGCTCACAATCTGATGCCAACATGATGAACAAGAAAACCATGAACGGTCTTAAAACCGCGACAGGGTTATGTGCGGCTAAATCGATGTCCGAAAAAATGAAGGACATTGAGTGTGAAAAAACCGAAAAGAAAGAATCGGACAGCAAGAAGTTTTCTGCCAAGCGTAGCGGTAAGAATACTTCCGATAACCAGACTACGCAGCGTGAAAAAGAAGAGCAGCTGTTAAGCCATATTGAAGCAGTCAATAAAGCGGCAGCGGATGCAGGCTCTGACCTGACTGTTGAAACGGTGATGGCTGCAATTACTTCAGGTCGTGAGTTAACGCCTGAAGAGTTTGAGCTGTATAAAACTGCGGTAGAAGAGGTGATGATTCGTGAGAAGAAAGCACCTCAGGAAGAGTTTAACGAAATTGGCAGTCCTGCTTATAACGAGCAGCGTCTACGTCAATTACGTGAATCTCAGTATGTCTCATTGGCCCGTGATGCCATGATGGACATTGCCTATAACAACGTGAAAACCGAGAACGGTGAAGGGCCTTCTAAGAATAACCTTGAGCGGAAATTCTTGGGTCAGTGGTACGGTGAGCAGGAGAAAGATGGTCAGATTACCGTGGGTGCTTCTGTTCATATGAGCGCGATCATGAATGCGTTCACTCCGGGCGAGATTGATGAAACCACAGGTAAACCTGCCAAGGCACATACCGTAGATCAGGCGATTCGTGAAGGTGTGCTACTGCAAGGTATTAATAACTGGCAACAGCAAATCATCATCGAGCAGGGTAAGCGTATTGAACAATTACTCGCTGCCAAGCTGATGTATGAAATCAACGGTGGGGATTAATTCCCCCCCTTATCAAATCATATCCAAACAACTCAACGAACAAGGATGAACAAACAAGGATAAGGAGTATCCCTATGAAAAATTTTATTAATCCATTAACAATTAAATTTCTAAATGACTTAACAACATTCCAGCGTCAAGTGGTGGGTTTGTTGGCCATGACTGCGTATTTCGCAGGTGTGTTCAGCTTAGCGTGGCTCTTTGGTGGTTCCATATTTGAAGTGATCGCTGATCTTACTGATGGTGATATCAGGGATGTCATGTCAGGTGCCTTCCTTGGTGGCTTAGTCTTCGCTGGACTCATTAAATTCGCTCAGATGCAATTTGAATGGGCGAAGTTCCACTTTGTACGCTTCACCTCTGAAGAGATTGTTGAAGAGACAAAGGTGGCTGAAATCGCAGAAGAGATCACACCACCAACCGCAGGTGCCGTTAATTTAAACAAAGGTATCTCGCTTTCTAAAAGCTGTGAATCACAAGGTTGCCTTCACTCTAAAGCCAAACAGCGTACTGATCTGGCGTGGAATCACTTCAGAAAGCGCAAAGCAAAGGGTGAAACCGATGCAGTACGTCCTCAGAAAGAAGATTATGCTTACGCCGCTGCTGTACTGGCTAGAGCGGATCTGATTGAGCAGGACGTTGATGATGCATTGCACGCTGCTAACGTGCTGGCAGGTGCATAACGGTGTGGCTTGAGATCACAATGGTAGGAGGGGCGCTTGCGCTCTTCCTTTACTATCTCTACTCAATGCCAGAGGGCCATACATGGTACGACATGCTGATGGATCTCTCAGAAACCCTGATCGTATTATTCTTTGCCATTGGCTACTTCATTTTTGAGATGTTTGAAGACCTTGGCACCATTGAGCACCAGTACTTTTTTATTCTGTTTTTGCTCTGCAGTGCCTTAACTCTTTCGACCTTGAAAAAAGATGAATCCAGAAACAAGCCATTAAAGGATCGCATCGATCTGGAGAAGTTCTCCATTAAGCTCATTATTATCAAAATCGCACTCTTCTGGATGATGCTTCCACTGGGTTATATCTGTGCCTGATACATAATTCAGGCACTTTCCTTCTACAAAGCAAACGTATACCTCATATACGATGCAATCCCTATTAACTCCTTATTATTCCTTGACAAATATAAACATTTTATGCTAGTATTCGCAGTATTGGAATGCAATCACCAATTAAAAAGATTTGTTAAGGGAATGGCTATCTTTTCATAGATCTCATGATTGCCTCACATCATATATTTACTCAACGAATATTTATGAACGAGGTAAGAAAATGATTTCTATCGATTTTATTGATGCAATTGGATTTAGTGAAACCATTCACAAGATGGTGAAACGCTCTTTTGTAAACAATACACCTATCTACTTAGTTAAGCCCAACAATAACGATGAATCGATTGTCTTCAAAGACAATATTGTTATGGGTGATCAAGTTCTCTATGTCTGCGATATCAATAAGCATGAAAATGATAAATTTGGTATTCGCAGCATTCAAAAGAAAACTGAATTCGGTATTTATGTTCGCAACGTAAAGATTGCGATATTAAAAAGCCTGATTAACTCGAAAAGAGTCTAAACTATTAATTAAAAGGATTTTTTAAAACAAACTCAAGGAATGAGGTATTGAAGATGCTGAATTATTTTAAAGACGATGAAGCACAAAAAATTAAACTTGAAAAAATTGAAGACGATAATGTTGGATCTGAAAACAAAAAACCTTGGTACAAGAAGTTTGCTGAGGGAGTTGTTGAGCTTTTAAAGCCAATATTTCGTTTTATCTCACTGCCTGTAGTGTGGCTACTAAAGTTAGCCAACAAGTTCTTCTCTGCAGTCTATACGCCATTCTCGTATCTAAATGATGCCAATGGTAAAGAAGGTTCAATTGCAAGCAGGTTGCAGCGAGCAATTGCTTATGGCGTTCTGATCCTAATTGGAACTTCGTCCATGTTCTTACTGGATTCACACCAGTGGATTCATGTGCCTATTTTGGACGTTAAGGTGAGTTCCTACTTATTGGGTGCTATCACTTTCCTGATTCCAGTGATCATTACTTTCAATCTAGTTAGAGATAAATTTTCATCTGAGATCAATAGATTAAAAGAGTCTATGCCATCTGAGGAGAAAATTGAGAAAGACCGAAAGAAGCGTGTTAAGGAGCTTAATGCGCAAGTGGAAACAGATAGATATAAAACAATGCGGGTAATGGTCGCCTTTGCTTATACAGGCTTCTTATCTTCTCTAGCGATAACGCTTTATTTAGTTTCAGAGATGGCAGTAGGCGGCACATATGGATTTTTTGATGTGATGTGCGGCCTGTTTATGATCTTCACATTCCTATTTTCTATGCAAGCGAACAGGGATTACATTACAGACCTTGAAGGCCGTTTGGATACAAAAATGAGTCCTGCTTTATCAATGGTCATTATTGCAACAAGTATTTTCTATAACTTAGGAGGCGTTAAATATATATCTAACTTTCTATCTAATTATATTAAGCAAACCATCTGGTTAGCATTATTAGTATTTGGTGTTTACAGCGTGGTAGCTGAGAACTTCATGTATACAACTGAAATAGCAGAGGGTAGCAATATTGGTATCGCTCACGTGTATTTCATTGTGTTATTTGCAACTTATTATCGAAATAAGATTGTGAATGGATTTGCCAAAATGTGGAATGCCTTTAAAGGATTAATGGGCAAACTATTAAATTTATTTAAAACAGATAAACAATAAACAATAAACCAAGGAAGGTAATTTT